>DASZWV010000334.1:0-3342 GCA_035546115.1 Phycisphaerales bacterium | reverse complement strand
TCACCGGGGACAACGATCTTGGCCTGTTGCGGCCAGGATGCGCCGCTGCGAGCGAAGACGTAGACGGCGCCCCCGGAGGAGGTCGCGGCGTCGACGTGGGCGGGCGCGCCGACGGCGGCCGTGTCGCCGGAGATGGCGACGGTCCATCCGTAGTGGTCGTTCACAGCGCGATCGGAGGCGACGAGCTCGACGGTGGGGATGCAGTTCCCCGGCGCGGCAACCTCGTTGCTGCACGCGTGCGCGGGCGCGGGCTCGGCTGCAAAGGAGACCGGCGAACCGCCGACGCTGAGCGGCAGCAAACCTCCGGCCGAATCGGTGAGCGAGCCCCCGTCGAACATCCAGCGGGCGAGCAGCCCGGGCCGCGGGCCGGTTCCCACGCTCGCGGGGCAATCGAACGCCGCGGCGATCTCGGCGGCGGTGCGGACGTGGTCCCAGATGCGGACCTCGTCGATGAGGCCCTGGAAGTTGCGCGCATAGCCGAGGCCGAAGTTGCCCGCGCCGATGACGATCGGCATGTCCGTGGCGTAGTAGACGGTCGGACTGGGGGCGACGGCCGTGTTGTCGAGCTGGCCGTTGATGTACAGCCGCAGCGTCGTGCCGTCGAACGTGCCGGCGCAGTGCGTGAGCGTCCCCGGCGGGATCACCGCGCTGGAGTACAGCCCCGCGCCCGAGACGCCGAACACGTTGGTGATGTAGAACAGCACGCGATTGGTCGCGGGCAGCCAGTGCAGGCCCCACGAGGCGAGGTTGGGCCCGATGGTCCCCTCGCGCGGCTTGTTGACGATGACCGCGCCGGCCCCATCGTTGGTGAACCCCGAGCCGGGCCCATCGGCGCGGAACCACGCCTCGATGGTGAACTGCTGCGGGGCGATGGCCTCGGCCGCGGGGCTGTCGGCCCGCAGCGAGGCGGGACCGGTGAACACGACCGATTCGCTCTGGGCCAGCGCGGGGCCAACGCCGATGGCCCCCGGGGCGGCGCACGCCACGAGCGGGAGGATGGCACGGATCCAAGGTCTGGACGGGAGGAACGCGCGTGGCATGGTCGGGCTCCGGTCTGGGTGATGGACGGCCGCGCGACAGGGCGCGCGGGGCTCCATCTGAAGGCGCAGAACTCGACCGGGAGCGGCCAGGATGCGGATGGAATGTTGGGCCCAAGCGTGGATGGGCCGTCCGGCTCAACAGCCGGCGAACCAGGCATTCAGGAACGCGAAGATGTCGGCGACCTGCAGGCCGCTGACGCCGTCGAAATCGGCCCGTGGATCGCCCGCGAACCAGGCGTTCAGGAACGCGAAGATATCCGCGACCTCGAGCGTGCCAGACAAGTCGAAGTCGGCCCGGCACTCGCACTCGTCGGGGATGCCGTTGCCGCTAAGGTCGTTCGGCCCGTTGACGGCCAGGCGCACGTTCGCGATCGTGTGCGCCTCGTAGCTGCCGCCGGTTCTTCCGCCGAAGCCGATGGCCGCGCGGACGGGGAGGTATCCGGGCAGCTGCACGCTGTTGAACACGGTCGTCGCATCGCCCGGGTTGGTGCCGAGCCTGACGGTGATGTGCCCATCGGGCGTGAGGTCGACAACGGCGCGGTGCCACTGCCCATCGGCGAGGGTGAACGGGAGCGTCGTCTGGCCCGCGACGTCCGCATCGTTGTAGCGGATGTACATCGAGTTGCTCCCCTCGCCGGGCGCGTTCTCGTAGGTGTTGAACTTCACCGCGATCGTGCCCTGACCGGGCGGCCCATCCTCGCCGAAGAGCACCGCGGTGGTGAACAGCGAGGCGTCGAAGAGGGCGAAGGAGAACCCGTCGGCGGGGGGCACGCTGGCGTCGGAGATGCGGAAGTCGAAGATCGCGCGGAAGCGCTTCGTCACGCCGGAGGTCAGCGGCGGACGCACGACGCTCCCGCCCTGCCCCCCCAGCGCCGGCGTCAGCACCGCGACCGAACCCGACTCGACCGTCGCCGAACCGTTGATCGAGTACACGCCCGGCGTCTGAAAGTCATCGGTGCTGAAGACCAGCGTCTCGCACGAGTCCTCCTGCCCGTTGTTGTTGCAGTCGGTCGCCGGGGTGAGCGGCGTGCAGGCATCGACGAGCATGTCGCCGTCGCAGTCGCCCGCGGCCAGCGGACTGTTGATCGGGGCCTCGCAGCAGGTGTCGGGCCCGCAGGTGGTGCCGTCGCCGATGAACGCCGCGGCGCAGCCGGTCCGGACGACGACCGTGCACGACTGCCCCGAGCAGCACGCCCCGATGTCGGGCGTGAACATCCACACAATGGCCTCGTCGTTGCCGGTGTCGTTGTTGTACGCGCTGCCGACCACGCGGATCGTCGAGCCGTCGGTCCAGACGCCGTTCGCCTCGCACCCGTCATAGCTCGCGGGAAGGACGGTGGAAAGGTCGAACAACGATGCGGGCGACAGGCTGGTCCACACCACGGCGTGGTCCGCCGAGGTCTGCGAATAGGCGTTGCCGCACACCACGGTCTGGCTGATCCCCGTCGCGTACGAATCGGTGAAGTCCGGGCTGCTTGCCGGGTGCAGATCCACGAACGAGGCGGCCGTGCCGCTCCACACGCACGCGTGATCGGTGTACGGAGGGGTGTTCGTAGAGACGCTCCCGGCCTGATGCCCGCCGCCGGCGGCGTTCACCTGCGAGTCCGTCCACCCGCCGGTCGGCGGGTGCAGGTTCACGAAGGACTGGGCCGTCCCCGTCCAGAGCGCGGCGAAATCGTTGTTGCCGTCGTACACATCCCCGGCCTGCTGGTTGCCGTCGGCCGCGTACGCCCCGCCGTCGGTGTAGCCCGCGGGGAGCAGGTTCACAAACGACGCCGCCGTGCCCGACCACAGGGCCGGGTAGCCGCCGTTGTCGTCGTGCACGACGCCGACCTGCTGCGTGTCCGTGCCGCCGTACCCGTCGGCCTCGGAATACCCCGCGGGCGGCGGGATGACCGTCACCTGCGAGCCGTCCTGGTTCCACACGAACACGCCGTAGTACCCATCCGTCGGCGAGGTGCTGACGTAGCCATACCCGATGATCGCGTTGGCGCTCATCGCGTAGATCTCCGGGCCGGAGTTCTGCGACGGCTCGGCCATCGGCGTCTCGGAGGCCGCGGTCCCGGTCCACAGATAGGGATGCGAGTACCCATTATCCGCGGTGCCCGCCTGGCGGTTGCCGTACACCGCCTGGGCCCGTGCGAACTCCGTCGGGCTGCCCGGGTGCAGCACCGTGAACGTCCACCCCGCGCTGGCGACCGACCCGCACGCGAGCACCAGCGACGCCGCGAGCACCAACGAACAACCATTCCGCCCAAGCAGGCTCTTCATGACTCACCTTTCCCGTGGCGGAAAACCCCGG
>DASZWV010000333.1:0-8499 GCA_035546115.1 Phycisphaerales bacterium | reverse complement strand
TCCTCGGCATTCTGGCCGCGATCGTCATCCCGCAGTTCACCAACGCCAGCCAGGACGCCCAGCGCGGCAACATCCAGACGCAGCTGCAGTCGATCCGCAACCAGATCGAGCTGTTCCGCGTCAAGAACAACGGCAACTCTCCGGCGCTGGTCGGCAACACGCAGACAACGGCGTTCGCCGAGCTCGTGACACCTCCCGGCACGCAGCAGCCGTACATGCGGACCCCGGCGACCAATCCGCGCAACGGCTCGTACGCCGTCGTGGCCGACACGTCGGCGAACAACGCGGCGACCTCGGCGGCCGCGGCCGTGATGGACCCGAGCACGGCGGGCTCGCCGGGCTGGATCTACAACCAGACGACCGGCGCGTTCGCCGCCGTCGGATTCGATGAGTCGACGAACAAGTGGTTCGGCGAGCCGTGATCCGGGACAAGGACTACGACCACCTTGCGCACGAGCGGTCCCCGAGTGGGGCCGCTCGTTTTTTTGCTCCGACGCGGGGCGGCCGCGGAGCGATAACGGCGGAGCGTGCGCCCGATAAGGCGGATGCTCCGGCGTCGCGGGCGGCGCAGACGTTGCGGACAGCGCGATCGCGTCATCGTGGCGCAGGCAGGGCCTTCCACAGGGCGGGCGTGAATCCGATGTTGGAGTCGCGGAGTTTGAGCCGGCCCGAACCGCAGACGAGCCCTTGGCCGGGAGAACGATTCGATCACTTTCAAGGAGCACTCGCATGCGTAACACAGTCTCGAAGGCCTTCACGCTGGTGGAAATTCTGATCGTGGTGGTGATCCTCGGCATTCTGGCCGCGATCGTCATCCCGCAGTTCACCAACGCCAGCCAGGACGCCCAGCGCGGCAACATCCAGACGCAGCTGCAGTCGATCCGCAACCAGATCGAGCTGTTCCGCGTCAAGAACAACGGCAACGCCCCGGCGCTGGTCGGCAACACCGCGACGACGGCCTTCCTCGAGCTCGTGACGCCGCCCGGCACGCAGCAGCCGTACATGCGGACCCCGGCGATCAACCCGCGCAACGGCTCGTACGCCGTCGTGGCCGACACCTCGGCCAACAACGCGGCGACCTCGGCCGCGGCCGCGGTCATGGACCCGAGCACGGCGGGCTCGCCCGGCTGGATCTACAACCAGTCCACCGGCGCCTTCGCCGCCGTCGGATTCGATGAGTCGACCAACAAGTGGTTCGGCGAGCCGTAATCGGCCCGAACGACTGGATTGAAGTGAGAACCTTGCGTGCGAGCGGCTTCCGAACAGGAGCCGCTCGCGTTGCTTTTGGACTTTCGGGGGCATCCGTGGGGGGGCGGGTGGCGTAGCGTCCTGTGACCATGGGCGCGAGCACAAAGCCTGGTTCGAGGAGGGGGAGGAAGGGTGCGCACATCCGGCGCCGGTACGAGTTCGGCGCGAGCGCCCTGTGGTACATCAGCGTCACGCTGCTGATCGCGCTGGGGGCGTTCAACAGCGGGAACAACCTGCTGTTCTGGACGTTCGGGCTCGCACTTTCTCTCCTGGTCGTGTCCGGGGTGTTTTCGGGCGCGATGCTGATGGGGCTGCGCGTGGAGCGTGAGTGGGTTTCGGGGGCCAGCGCCGGCGGCGTGATGCGCGTGCGGTATCGCGTGCGGAACACCAACCGCGTGTTCCCGGCCTTCGCGCTGCAGATCGACGAGGTCGGGTTTGACGATGGGCCCCCGCCGCGCGGGGCATGGCTGGCGCGGTTCCTCGGGCGGTCGGTTCCATCGACAGATATCGGGGCCGTGGCGTGTCCGCGCACGTTCGTGTCGCACGTCGGGGCGGGCGAGGTGGTGCACCCGGAGGCGTTATCGGAGGCGAGGCGGCGCGGCATGGTCGGGTTTCGGGCCGTGCGGGTGCGATCGACGTTTCCGTTCGGGCTGGTGGGCAAGTTGCTGCTGTTCACACAACCGGGTTCATCGGTGGTCACTCCGGAAGAGGAGACGGGCCACGCGGGCGTGCTGCGCGGAGCCACGGGCGGGGTGCACGCGGGGGCGCCGTCGAGGCGACCGGGGCGCGGGGAGGAGTTCTTCGCGCTGCGCGAGTACATCCATGGCGACAGCCCGCGGGACGTGGCGTGGCGTGCGAGTGCGCGGCGCGGGTCGCTGCTGGTGAGGCAGTTTGCCGCGCCCGCGCCGGAGCGCGTGTGGATCGTGCTCCGGGTGCGGACCCGCGCGGGGTCAGACCAGGAGGATGAGCGGGCGGTCCGCATCGCCGCCGGGCTCGTGCGCGACGCCGATGAACATGGGATGGCGTTCGGGCTGGTGTGCCCGCTCACGGGGCTGCTGCTGCATCCAGGGCGGGGGGCCGGGCACCTGGCCCGCGCCCTGACGGACCTGGGGCTGCTCGAGCTGGGCGCGGACGATGGACGCGGGGCGAAGAGCGCGTTCCCGGGGTACGCCGGCGCGGCGGGCTCGCGGTGCGTGGTCGTGCATTCGGGCGCGGTTGAAGCGCGATTCGCACCGGCCGGGAGGAACATCGCGAACATCGGAACGGTCGGGGAAGCGCCGGGCGGAGCAACCTCCGATCTTCTCGGTGATCGGGCGCGAGCGACCCGGGAAGGGGCTGTTCGATGATCGCCGCACGGCTCAACCTCGGCCTGCACCTGTGTGTCGGGCTGGGAGCGCTGGCGTTCGCGGTCGCGGATGCGAAGCCGCTGCTCGGCGCGCTGGTGGTGTGCGCGACCGGCGCCGGCTGGCTGCTGTCGCGGCGCGCGCGTTCGGAGCGGCCGTTTGCGCTGCCGCGGCTGGCGATCAACCTGCTGGTGCTGGCGACGATCGTGAACGCGGCCGTGCGGGCGGCGGGCGGCGTGGAGACTGGCGAGTCGGTGGTGTCAACGCTCGGACAGTTTCTGGTGTTTCTGACGCTGATCAAGCTGCTGGATCGGCGCGGGCCGCGGGATGATGCGCAGGCGATCACCCTCTCGATCTTCGTGGCGATCGCGGCGATCCTGACGAGCGCCGAACTGGGCGTGGGAGTCTTGCTGGTGGGACTCGTGCCGACGGCGGTGGCGACGGTGATGCTGTGGCAGATCCGCGCCGGGGAGGTGATGGTTGAACGATCGGTTGGCTCGCTGGCGGCGGCGGGAAGGGGACAGGTCCGGGCCCGGACGGTGTCGGGCCGGAACGCGCGGCGGGGGTTCGCGGGAGTCTGCCTGGCGACGGTGCTGGCATCGTGCGCCATGGCGACGGTCGTCTTCGTGCTGGTGCCGCGCATCGGGGGCGAGTTTCTCGGTCGATTCGGCGTGACGCGCCAGGTGGCCATCGGGTATACCGAGACGGTCAGGCTCGGCGAGGGCGGGCGCTTGACGGAGGATCCGACGCCGGTGCTGGATCTGATGGTGACGGGCTTCAACAACGAGAACATCGGGTCGGTGCGCACGCCGCAGTACCTGCGCGGCGGTGCGAAGGGGTGGTACAACACCCAGACGGCGACGTGGGAAGATGCGGCGACGACCGCGCCGCATCGGGACACCCAGATGATCGAGGGGAATCAATCGTGGTTGCTGCCCTGGCCCGGCGGAGGGAGACAGCCGCCGCCGATCAGCGGGAGTTCCACGAGGCCGGTGCAGCGGATCACGATGCGCGGCGAGTCGAACACGATCTTCTGCCTGTGGCGGCCGGAAACGATCGTGCCGGATCGCACGGTGACCCTGAGGTTCAACTCTCAGACGGGGACGATCGGGCGCGAGCAATCGTGGGGGCCCCGGTTCGTGTACACCGTGCGATCGGCGGTGGGAGACGATCGTCTGCCCGAGCCGACGATGCGGCTGGGATTCCGGGACGGCCCGGTGCGGTCGCTGGCGGATGGCATCGTGCGCGGGCTGCGCGGGCAGCCGACGACGAGGCAGATCGCATCGGCGATCAAGGACTATCTCGAGAGGACGTGTCAGTACACGACGGAGATGGTCGCGCCGCCGGAGGGCACCGATCCGATCGAGTTCTTCCTGTTCGATCGGCAGATGGGGCACTGCGAGTATTTCGCGAGCGCGATGGCGGCGATGTGCCAATCGCAGGGCATCCCGGCGCGGGTCGTGACGGGGTACCTGGCGACGGAGTTCAACTCGCTGACGGGGCAGTATCTGGTCCGGCAGTCGAGCGCGCACGCCTGGACGGAAGTGTTCATCGTGACGGATGAGGCGGAGAGGCTGGGGAGGTGGGAGCGGTTTGATCCGTCGCCGCAGGCGGCGATCGAGCGCATCCACCGGCCGGCCGAGGGCGTGCTGGCGCGACTGCGCGGCTGGTACGATGCGCTGGAGTTCACGTGGTCGAGCTCGGTCATCGGCTTCGACAATGTCTCCGGGCCCCGTCGGGAGGGCCGGGACCCAAACCTGAGCCGCGCCGTGTACAGCGGGGCGGACCGGGCCGCGACGCTGCTAAGGAAGTTCTCGGCGTGGCTGAAGGCGATGCGGGCGGATCCGGCGCTGATTCCCTGGTGGGTGCGGGTCATTCCGGGCGTGGCGATCGCGCTCGCCGCGGCGGCCGTCGTGGCGTGGCGATGGCTGAAGGGGGTGCGGGCGACGCGGTGGAGCGCGCGGCCGGAGACGGGTTATCTGCCGGAGCGTCCGAGCGGTTTCTATGCGCGGGCGCTTCGCACGCTGGAGAGAGCGGGTGAAGAGAAGCCGGAGACGGTGCCGCCGGATCGATTCGCGGAGGAGTTGCGGCGGCGATCGCCGGGCGCCGCGGGCGCCCTGCGACGGATCGTGGAGCTGTATTACCGGACGCGGTTCGGGGGCGTGGCGCTGACGGCGGCGGAGGTGGCCGAGGGGGAGCGGTGTGTGCACGAACTGGCGAACGGGCTGCGGGAGGCTCGTGCGAGCCGGGCCGGATAGGCGTCGCGACCCGGCCGGGGGCGGCGTGGCGTCGGGCCGGCGGATAACGCGCGAATCGCCCTGTAAGCAGGCCGCGTGCGCGGTGCAGGTGGTGCAAAGAGTGCGCGAGCGGGGCGTCGGGGCGAGCGGGATCGAAGCCCCCCACCTTCGGGGCCGATCCATCACACACGGCGCGCGGGCCAACGGCCCGGGGCCGCATCCACTCCCCTCATCGCGAGAACCACCCGTGCCAGCAACGCGCTCCCGCACCGATCACTGGCGTGATTGCCTTCGCAAGGTCTACGAGCGCGGCGGCGCGCTGGAGATCACCGTCGATCGCGGAACCGGCGAGGACGCCGATCGCGGCGCCGACCTGGCGTGGCGTGTGAAGATCGTGCAGTTGCACGATGACTCGATCGTGGTCGAGCCGCCGTCGGCGTGCGGATCGACGATCCCGCTGTCGCCGAACATCCGGCTGGTGGCGGCGATGACGGTGGGGCAGAACCGTTGGATGTTCCACACGCGGACGCTCTGCCACACGGAGAGTGCGCGCGGCGGGATCAAGCTGCTCGCGCTGGAGATGCCCGAGAACGTGGAGCGGTGCACGCGCCGGAGCTTTTTCCGAATCTCGACCGTCGGGCTGCGTCTGCCTTCGGTGCAGTGCTGGCCTCTGCTGGACCCGACGTCGGTCGTGGCGGCGGAGGCGGCGAACCGCGTGCAGATGCAGAGCCTGATCGAGCGTGGGAGCGTGATGGACTATGAGCTCGACGACCCGGATTCGATCATGCTGCCGAAGGTGGGCCCGCTGTTCCGGGCGAGCCTGCTGAACATCTCGGGGGGCGGGGTGGGGCTCATGCTCAAGCCGGAGGAGGGCCGGGCGCTGGATGCGAGGCCGTTCATCTGGATGCGTCTGGACCTGCGGCCGGACATTCCGGCCCCGATCGGGGTGACATCGCGGGTGGCCCATAGCCACATCGACTCGGCGCACAACCTGTACGCGGGGGTGGCGTTCGACTTCACGCACAACCCGGCACACCGGCCGTTCGTGGTGGATTTGTTCACGAACTACGTGAAAATGCTCCAGAACCGACAGCCGGCGGAGCTGGCCAAGGCGGCGTAGGAGGTGCCAGGATGCCACGGCGGAGCGTGGCAGTACCCCCTGCAAGACGCCACGCGGAGCGTGGCGGTACCCCCCACCCCCCCTCCCCCCCGCTTGACCTTTTCCTAACAAGTTGCTCTAATATGGCCACCTCCCGGTACGTGACCGGGAGGCTCAGTCACCTTCCCCGTGCTTGCTCAGGCGGTCGGGGCGGTTGTTTCCAGTGATTGCTTGGGTGGGCTTGTCGAGCGCCTCGCGTTCCAAGCGTTCTCAGGAATCACCCCGGGTTCGGGCAGGATGCCCGCATCACGGGATAGATCGAGAGTGCCCTCACTTGACGCAGCGGACTGACAGATTGATGAACCACCCGAACCGCGGGCCACGCCGTGACGCTGGGCCGCCCGGGGTGTATTCAAAGGGACCACCCGGCCGGGATGGGCCCGTGTTCGCTGCG
Organism: Phycisphaerales bacterium; assembly: GCA_035546115.1. Lineage (GTDB taxonomy): Bacteria > Planctomycetota > Phycisphaerae > Phycisphaerales > UBA1924 > UBA4658. The sequence continues at coordinate 2,118 of DASZWV010000333.1, read as the reverse complement.
TGATGGGCTCCTGATCGTTGGAAAGCCGCACCGGTTGATGTGCAGAGCGGGGCAGTTCCTCGCCGCGGATGGCCGCGCGCGATTCTTGGAGGGCCTTGCGCATGACCCCCCCACTTTCGTTTGCCGTTGTGCTGGCGGACCTCTCGATGCCGGTGGGCGTTGGGATGGCCGCGGCGGCGTTGGTCGTCGGCGTTGTGATCGGTGCGTTTGTCGTGGCGGCGATGCGTGGGCAGACGCTCGCGAGGGCGAAGGCCGAGGCGGGAGAGATCAAGAGCAAGGCCGACTCGGAGGCCAGGACGATCGTGGAGCGGGCGAGGGTGGATGCGGACAAGCTCGTCCTGGAGCGCAAGGGGGCGATCGAGGCCGAGCAGGAGAAATCCCGGAACGAGATGCGGGAGGCGGAGCGGCGGATCGCCAAGCGCGAGGACATGATCGACAAGAAGCTGGAGACGCTGACCTCGAAGGAGGAGCAGTTGACGCGCCAGAACGATCAGGTGGCGAGGCAGTCGGAGCAGCTCAAGGCCAAGGAGGAGGCGCTGGCGAAGAAGCACGAGGAGCTAGGCCAGACGATCCAGCAGCAGAAGGACAAGCTGTTCCAGATCGCCGGGTGGTCGCCGGAGGAGGCCAAGCGCGAGGTGCTGATCAAGGTGGAGGAGGACTGCCGGCACGAGACGTCGAAGATCGTGGCGAAGCTCGTGGAGGAGGCGACGGCGGAGGCCAAGACCAAGGCCCAGGAGATCACGCTCATGGCCGTGCAGCGGTACGCCAGCGAGCACACCGCCGAGAGCACGGTTCGGGCGGTGCCGATCCCCTCGGACGACATGAAGGGGCGGATCATCGGTCGCGAGGGGCGGAACATCCGGGCGATCGAGAAGGCGACGGGCGTGGACATCATCGTGGACGACACGCCCGGGGTGATCGTGGTGTCGTGCTTCGACAAGATCCGGCAGGCGGTGGCGGTGGAGTCGCTCAACCGGCTGATCGCGGATGGGCGGATGCACCCGACGCGGATCGAGGAGGTCGTGGAGAAGGTCAAGAGCGAGATGGACGAGCGGGTGATCAAGGCGGGCAAGGACGCGGTGATGGAGACGAACCTGCGCGGGATCCACCCGAAGATCTCGGAGGCGATGGGGAAGCTGAGCTTCCGGACGAGCTACGGGCAGAACGTGCTGCGGCACAGCGTGGAGGTGGCGTACCTGTGCCAGGTGATCGCCGACATGCTCGGGCTGGACGGCACGCTTGCGCGGCGGTGCGGGTTCCTGCACGACATTGGCAAGGCGATGGACCACGAGATGGAGGGCGGGCACCCGAAGATCGGCATGGACTTCGCGAAGCAGTTCGGAGAGAAGGAGGCCGTGCTGAACGCGATCGGCGGGCACCACGGGGACATTCCCTCGACGACGTTCTACACGCCGATCGTGATGGCCGCGGATGCGATCAGCTCGGCGCGCCCGGGGGCGCGGCGGGAGAGCCTGGAGAAGTACATCCAGCGGCTGAACGAGCTGCAGGACATCGCGCTGCGGCAGCCGGGGGTGACGGAGGCGTTTGCGATCCAGGCCGGGCGGGAGGTGCGGGTGATGGTCGATGCCAAGCGAGTGACCGATGATGAGGCGCAGCGCGTGGCGTTTGATATTGCGAAGAAGGTCTCCGAGGAGATGACGTTCCCTGGGGAGATCCGGGTGACGGTGCTGCGGGAGACGCGGGCGGTGGAGTTTGCGAGGTAGAGGCAACCCGAGGATTCTGGATTCGGTACACTCCTGACCATGAACACAGCCACACCGAAGCGAAACGGACTTCCCGCGATTCTTCAGTGGACCGGTCCGGGGCGGGCGCTGGTGTTCGTGCTGGCGGCCGCGTCGATCTGGTGCCTGCTCAGCGAGATGTACGGGCTGTGCGACATGCGGACGTTTTTCTACGCAATCCTGCTGCCGGCGACGGTGGTGCTGTATGGGATCGCGGTGCTGGACCGGGTCCGCGGCGATGGAAGGCTGTGGCGGGCGGTGATGATCGGGACCATCGGCGGGCTGGTCGGGGCGGTGGCGTACGACATCTTCCGGCTGCCGTTCGTGTTTTCGGATGCCTGGGGGATGGGGAAGTTCGGGATTCCGCAGATGCCGC
>DASZWV010000332.1:0-7585 GCA_035546115.1 Phycisphaerales bacterium | reverse complement strand
CGCTACACTTTGAACTGTGCCCGGGCGGTTCGCTCGGGGCGTGGTATGACCATCGAAAGGCAGCATTCATGAAGAAGCGGACGTTGTGGACGGCTCTGCCGGTGCTTGGTCTGAGCCTGGTTGCTGGGCTGCTCGGGGCGTCGAGCACCGCGCGGGCCGAAGAGCCCATCAAGATCGGGCACTACGCCTCGATGACCGGCTCCGAGGCGACCTTCGGCCAGTCCACCGATCGCGGCATCCGGCTGGCCATCGATGAGATCAACAAGGCCGGCGGCCTGAATGGCAAGCCACTGGAACTCAAGACCTACGACGACCAGGGCAAGGGACAGGAGGCCGGCACCGCCGTGCTGCGCCTCATCACCGACGACCACGTCGTGGCGGTGCTCGGCGAGGTGGCCAGCAGCCTCTCGCTCGCGGGCGGGGCGGTCTGCCAGGAGAAGGGCGTGCCGATGATCACGCCCAGCAGCACGAATCCGCGCGTCACGGTGGGGCGCGACATGGTCTTCCGCGTCTGCTTCACAGACGATTTCCAGGCCTTCGCCATCGCGAAGTTCATCACCGATAAGGGCTGGAAGAACGCGGCCGTCTTGTACGACCAGAAGCAGGCGTACAGCAAGGGCCTGCGCGACGAGTTCATCAAGTACCTCAGGCACCTCGGCGGCAAGGTCGTCGCCGAGCAGACCTACACCGGCGGCGATTCGGACTACTCGGCGCAGCTGACGACGATCCGAGCGGCGAACCCGGACATCATCTTCTGCCCCGGCTACTACTCCGACGGCGGCAACATCGCGATCCAGGCCCGGCGGCTCGGGATCAAGTGCCCGCTGATCGGCGGGGATGGATGGGACTCGGCGGAGCTCGCGGCGATCGGCAAGGATGCGATCGAGGGGTGCTTCTATTCCAACCACTCGGCGCCCGACCAGCCGCAGATGAAGGACTTCATCGCCAAGTACAAGGCGAAGTACAACGGTCAGACGCCCGATGCCCTGGGCGGGCTTGGTTACGACGCGTGCATGGTGCTCTTCGACGCGATGAAGCGGGCCAAGAGCCTCGACGGCAAGGACCTGGCCGACGCCATCGCGCACACGAAGAACTTCAAGGGCGTCACCGGCGTGATCACGATCGACGAGAAGCACAACGCCAAGAAGCCGATCGTGATCGTGCAGATCAAGAACGGCCAGCCCTCGTGGGTCGCGGACGTCACCGACAGCGAGATGCCGAAGAAGTGAGGGTGGAAGGGGCGGAGGCGTAGGGAACGGTCAGGCCATGTCCTTGCCTTCACGCAGGGCGCCGACGAGCAGATCCAGGAGGCGGTGGGATTCCGGCCCCGGAGTCCCGTCGCCTATTTGCTTGCCGTTGAGCTGGACGATGGATGTCACCATGGTCGTCGTGCCGAGCAGCATGATCTCGCGGGCATCGCTGAGTTCCTCTGCGCGGATGGGGCGCTGAGCGATCGTCGGGTCAAGCCGGAGCAGGATGTCGCGTGTGACGCCCGCGAGCATGGGGGCGCTGTCGAGCGCGGGCGTGACCAGGTGTGTCTTTCCCTCGCGCCCGGGCAGGGCCAGCAGGACGTTGGTCGCGAGCCCCTCGGCGACGAGCCCGCCATTGCCCGACTCGTCACCGCCACGGATGAAGATGGATTCGTCGCACCCGCGCTCGTCGGCGTTCCGGGCCGCGAGCACGTTGCCCATGAGCGAGATCGACTTCACCCAGCCGAGGTGCCAGCGCAGGTCGGGCTGGGTGATGGCCCGCTTGGTGGCGGGGACGGTCTGCGAATCAAGAGACGGCTGCGGCGTGCAATAGCCGAACATCGTCGGTCTGGTGTTCCTGCCGCGGGCCCGCGAGCGGACCGGATCGCCCTCGCCGGGTGCTCCGCCGGTGATCTGCCAGTAGACGAACGCATCACGCAGGCTGTTCGCCCGGACGAGTTCGGCCGAGAGATCACCCAGGTTGGTGATGTCGTGCCGAATGCCCGCGGTGTCAAGGCCCCGCTGCATGCGACGGATGTGCTGCTTGAGGCCCACGATGCGTGTCGAGTCCTTCCACGCGATGGAGCGGAGACCCTCGTAGATGCCCTCGCCGAAGATGAAGCCGCGATCGAACGGGTCGATGCGGGCCTGTTCGCGGGAGAGGAGTTGGCCATTGAGGTGGATGAGCATGGAGGTCGTATCGGAGCGGGGCATCGGGACATCGGGCGGGACAAACCTATCGGCTACATGAGCGCAATCGGATCGATGTCGATCGCCGTGTGCGCATCGCTCTTGCAAAGACCCCTGGCGCGGGCGTCGGCGAGGATCTCCTGGATGGCCGCGCGGGACTGCGAGAACAGCAGCAACTCGAGCCGGTGATGGCCCGCGATCCGCGAGATCGGGCACGGTCCCGGGCCGAGCATGCGGACCTTGCTCCCCTTCGCGGCGTTGGCCTCATCGAGCGCGGCCTTGAGTCCAAGGGCATGGGCATCGGCCTTGTGCAGGTCGGTGTCGCGGACGACGATCCGCGCGAGGCGGGATGCCGGGGGCAGTCCGGACTCGCGCCGGGTGCGCAGTTCCTCGGTCGCAAAGCCCACGTAGTCGTGGGCGGCGGCGTGCGTAATTGCAGGAGCGGCGGGATCGAACGTCTGAACGATCACCCGGCCCGAAAGGCTGCCGCGTCCCGCCCGGCCGGCGACCTGCGAGACGAGCTGGAATGTCCGTTCCGCGGCACGAAAGTCCGGAAGGCTCAGCGCCGTGTCGGCGTTGATCACGCCGACAAGCCGGATGTTGGGAAAGTCGAGGCCCTTGGCGATCATCTGCGTGCCGAGCAGGATCCGGATCTCGCCCTTGGCGAAACGAGAGAGCATGGCGAAGTAGTCCCTGGCGGAGGCCATGGTGTCGCCATCCACGCGCACGATCCGGGACGGCTCGCTCTCCATCTCGGATTGGGAAGCGAGCAGGTGCGAGAACTTGTCGTTGAGTTCCTGCTCGAGGCCCTGCGTTCCGAATCCGAGCGTGATCAATCTTTTTCCACAGGTCGGGCACGTCTCGGGGAGCAGCTTCTGCGCGAGGCAGTGATGGCAACGCACCACGCCCTTGGGCGGGGCCTTCCCGGCGATCACGCGGTGCTGGACCATCTTCACATCGCAGTCATCACACGAGAGGAACCAGCCGCAGGTCGAGTCCGGGCAGGCGATGTATGAGGCATGCCCGCGGCGGTTGAGCAGGAGCAACGCCTGGCCGCCGGCCCGGATCGTCTCCCCGAGAGCGGACTCGAGCGTCGGACCGATCAGGTGCAGGTGCGCATCGCGCCGACCGGTTGTGCGCTGGCGGAGTCGGCGCTCTTCGGCGAGGTCCACGACCTCGACGCGGGGCAGCGCGGCCTGGCCGACGCGCTCGGTCAGTTCCCAGAGGGCGTATTTCGAGTGCTGGGCAGCGGGAGTGCGGGTGGGGGAGGCATTCGACCAGGATTCCAGGCTCGGCGTTGCCGACCCGAGGATGATCGGGCACCCTTCCATCTGGGCCCGCTTGATGGCCACATCGCGCCCGTGGTAGCGGGGGAGTTGGTCCTGCTTGTAGTCGCTGGCGTGCTCTTCATCAACGACGATCAGGCCGAGATTCGCAAGCGGGGCGAAGATCGCCGAGCGGGCGCCCACGAGGATGCGAGCCGTGCCGCTCGCGGCCCGAGACCACTCCTTGTGCCGCTGGCTCGCGCTCAGGCCGCTGTGCAGGACGCCGACGCCTACCGACCGGAAACGGTCGACGAAGCGGCCCGCGGTCTGCGGAGTCAGCGAAATCTCGGGCACCAGCACAATGCCCGTCTTGCCCTTCGATATGACGCGTTCGAGCGTCCGCAGATAGACCTCGGTCTTGCCCGAGCCGGTCACGCCGCGAAGCAGATGCACGCGGAATGCACCGAGCGATGCCGAGATGCCCTCAACAACCTTCGATTGCCCCGGCGTGAGTGTCGGGCGTGGCGTCGCGAGCGAGCCAGACGGGTCCGCCTGTTCGATGGAGAGTTGGGTTTCGACGCCGCCAATCTGGCGGACGTCTTCGGTTTCGACCTCGGTCAGCAGGCCGAGCCTGACGAGACGGTTGATGGGCGCGAGCGTTCGCGCGGCGATGCGCCCGGCGAGGTGCTCCGGGGTGAGAGGGAAAGCATCGTCGGGAAGGACGGCAATTTTTCCCCAGGCTTGCTGCGTGCTTGCGGTGAGCTTGGGAGCGTCTTCGTCGCGCGGACGATGGGCTCGTGCGAGCAGCGTCACGCTCCGAAGCCCTGTGCGCTTCTTCACAGCCGCCGGCAGCATCGCCCCGAGCACCATGCCCAGCGGGCAGACGTAGTAGGTCGCCATCCAGCGTGCGAGTTCGACCAGGTTCGGCGGCAGGCCAGCGCCCGTGTCGCGCAGGATGCTCTTGACGCGCGAGGCCGGGAAGCCTTCGAGTATCTCCGCGCCGCCCGCTTGAATCACGACGCCCGCCGCCGACTTGTCGCCCCTCCCGAGGGGAACCTCGACGCGCCGCCCAAGGGGTACCGGCTCGGCCGAGCGATACGTGAGCCCCTCATCGCCGCCGGCCTCGTTCAGCCTGTCCAGCCCGCGCTCGACGGCGATGCGCAGATACGTCCATTCGCCGCCGGGCGGCGGCGTGGCGGCTGTCGGTTCCTCCATGCCAAACAGGTTGGTTGGGGGGGGCATCGCACAAATTTAGCCGATCCGCGTCTACACTTCGTTCCGACATGGAGAAACCAGCAGAAGCACAGCGTCCCGGCCGCCTCGCCCTCGAGGACGGCTCGGTGTTCCACGGCAACGCCTTCGGGGCGGTCGGGCGGGGCATCACGCAGACCGCCGAGGTTGTGTTCAACACGGCCATGACCGGGTATCAGGAGGCTCTGACCGACCCTTCCTATTGGGGCCAGATCCTCGTGATGACCTCGCCCCTGATCGGCAACACCGGGGTCAACCTGGAAGACGTCGAGTCGGCGAAGGTGCAGGTCTCGGGATTCGTGGTCCGCGAGTTGTCGCGGGTGGTCTCGAACTTCCGGGCGACCATGGACCTTTCGGCGTATCTCGCGGCCAACGGGGTGCTGGGGCTGACGGGCGTTGATACCCGGGCGCTCACGCGGCGGCTTCGCGTTCGCGGTGTGATGCGGGGCGTGATCTCCGATGTGCCGGCCCAGGATCTGAGCGATGAGCAGCTCGTCGCCGCGGCCAAGCACGCGCCGGACATGGCGGGCGCGAACCTCGTGCCGCGCGTCGGCTGCAACAGCCCGCTGAAATGGAGCGAGACGTTGGGCGAGTGGTCCTGGGACCAGGGCCACAAGCCCGGCGCAGCAGGAAGGCCCAAGCGGGTGCTCGCGCTCGACTGCGGCGCCAAGCGGAACATCCTGCGGAACCTGGCCGATCGCGGGTGCGTGATCGAGGTCGTGCCGCACGACATCTCCGCGATGGAGATCAAGGCGAAGTTTCATCGGGGCGAGGCGGATGGACTGTTCATCTCGAATGGTCCCGGCGACCCGGCGGCTGTTGAGGCGACGATCGTCTCTCTTCGGGAAACGCTGAGCGGGTCGGATGTCATCCCGACCTTCGGCATCTGCCTCGGGCATCAGTTGCTGTCGCTCGCGCTCGGGGCCAAGACCTACAAACTGAAGTTCGGGCACCGGGGTCTCAACCAGCCCGTGCTCAATCTGCTGACCGGGCGGGTGGAGATCACCAGCCAGAACCACGGGTTCGCGGTCGATCCCGACTCGCTCAGCCTGGTTGCGGGGGGTGCCGCGGCGGTTACCCACATCAATCTGAACGACCAGACAGTCGCGGGCTTTGCCAGCACGGATCGCCCGATCTTCGCGGTGCAACACCATCCCGAGGCCTCGCCGGGACCGCACGATGCGGGCTACCTGTTTGATGCGTTCGTGCAAATGATGCAGGATCGCAAGCCATTGTTAAGCAAGGATTTGCGCACCAATCGAGCGCTGCCGACAACCGTCAGTGTCTGAACGCTTTCCCGATCAAACTGCGAAAATTCCAATGGGCAGCGGCAATATGGTCGGTTCGGAGCGTTAGGCTGGGAAGGTCGTTGTCTTTCATCGAGACTCAATCCCGTTTCCCGCCCAATGGCGGCGTGCACAGATACCAGAAGGATTCATCAATGACTCGCGCATCCAAGCTCGCTCTCGCGGCCGTTTCTGCGTGCTCCCTCTTCATTCTGGCTGACACGGTCCTCGCGCAGGGACAACCCCCGGCCGACGGAAACCGCAACCAGCAGCCTGGCGCACGCGGCCAAGGGCGACAACGCGGCGGCATGTTCGGCGGCGGGCGTGCGATGTTCGACCCGAGCGTGTCCTCCGAGGACATGGACCACTACGGCGAGATGCTCAAGCTGACCAAGACGCAGAAGGAGGCCATCAAGTCCCTCCACGACGCGTACGTGCAGGATTTCACCAGCGCGGCCGAGAAGGCCCGCGACGAGATGGACTCCATCCGCGAGGAGGGCGGCGACGATCGCTTCCAGGCCATGGGCGACGTGATGTCCAAGTTCCGAGCCAAGCGCACGGAGATGGAGAAGTCGTTTTTCAACGAGGTGAAGCAGACGCTGACTCCCGAGCAGCAGGCCCAGTGGCCCGCCATCGAGCGTCTGCGTCGGCGCGAGACGACGATGAATCGCGGCCTGATGTCCGGGGAGCGCGTCGATCTCGTCAAGATCGTCGATGACCTCAAGCTCTCCGCCGAAGCGAAAAAGCCGGTCGATCAGGTGCTCGAGCAGTACCAGATCGACCTGGACCGCGAGCTCATCGCCCGCAACGAGGTGCAGGACAAGTTCCAGGGCAACTTCCGCGAGTTGATGCAGGACCCCGACAAGGCCGAGAAGGCCTTCCAGGAGGGGCGCGCCGCGGCGACGAAGCTGCGCGACGTCAACAAGCGATACGAGCGACAGGTCGAGAACGCGCTCCCGGACGACACCACCAAGGCGAAGTTTGAGGAAGAGGTGCACAAGGCCTCGTTCCCGCTGATCTACCGCAACTCACGGGCGAGCCGCACGGTGGATGCCGCCGAGAAGCTTGAGAGCCTGACGCCGGAGCAGAAGTCCTCGATCCAGAACATCAAGGACCAGTTCAACAAGGAGCTGTCCGCCCTGCGGTCGAAGATGGAGACGGCCTACGAGGCCCGCGAGCAGACGATCACCGCCGCGGATGTGATGGGACGCTTCACGGGAGGGCGTCGCGGGGGCGGGGACAACGGCGGCGGTCCCGGCGGGCAGGGCGGCCGTCGGGGCGGCGGCTTCGGCGCGATCGACAGCCCCGAACTCGACACCCTCGCGCAGCAGCAGAGCGATCTGGAGAAGGCGACGATCGAGAAGATCAACGCCGTGCTCACCCCCGATCAGAAGGCCGAGATGCCCCAGGATCGCCAGGGCGGCGGGCGGCGGATGGACGGCGGCGACAATGGCAACGGCGGTGGGCGCGGCAATCGGCCGCGTGGCAACCGGCCGAACTCGAATCCCTCGCCTGCTCCGAACGGCCGCACCTGATTCGTGGGGATCAGCCACGAGCCGCGATTCTCTGACCGACCGACGAACGGTCCGGCGACGGAGAGGCTATGTCCGTGGATCAATGGGGC
>DASZWV010000331.1:0-13112 GCA_035546115.1 Phycisphaerales bacterium | reverse complement strand
ACATCCAAGGCCTCATCCTCGGCCAAGACGCTATCTACGGGAAAGACACCGTCGCAACCGAGATTCACCCATAGCGTGCGAAACTGGGCCGCGACATGCCACGCAGTGACGAGCGTTCCGTTGGCATCGAGAAAAAACCCTTGCGCGTTGACCGGATCACTGCCTCCGGGCAACATGCCTTCCACAGAAACGACGCGCTCAGTCGCGACGGGTGATTGAGCCTTGTTCTGAGCGGTGGCCGGTTCCGTTATGGCTACACAGGTCATGAGAGAAAGAGCGCAGTTCACCAAAGGGGGCATCGTGTCCTTTCATCCTGTTTCGGAGTGGACCAGAGGTCCGAATCTCTCAGCCTCCGACATTGGACAACAATTGGCGTCAACCTCCCGCTCGTACTCGAATGGTCACCCGCTGGAGTCTCGCTGCGGCCATCGCACTCTGCGAGTGATTCGCGTAGGGAAAGCTCACTTCTGCGGGGATACGGTGGGAACATTCGTCTTGGATCAGTGGGAGGTGCCCCAGGATATGGATCGACCCAATGGAGATCGTCCGGGTCGATCAATGGACGTTGGCCTGAAGGCGGGTGGCCCGAACCCCGGCGCGTGCCACGGGTCGCCGGTCCGAGTATTGCGTCACGTGTGCGCATGGTTCTCCCGCACGCAGTCCACCACCCTACACAAATCGAGCCCGGCGACTCGTGCCCTGTTGCCAACCCCGACTCCCGGACTCGGCACGCCCGCTCGGGCTCTGGCTCGAGTTCCCGTTCTCTCTCTGCCCCGCCATCACTTCACAATAATCGCCCGCGGGCTCGTCAGCACCACCGGATCCTTCCGCAGCTGCATGAACGCCGAGAGCTGGTCGCGGATCTGGGACCACTGGCGGGGGCCGACGAGTTCCTTGAGCGTGCCGAAGAGCATCTGCGGGCCCGCCTCCGCTGCGAGTTTGCCCGTCGGGTTCGGCGACTTCACGAAGCCGCCGAGGGCGTCGCTGAGCACATCGCCGAGGGACTTGGGGCCGGGGTACTCGAGGATCTGGTAGTCGCCGGGGGTGAGCTTGAGGTCGGCCGCGAGGTTCTCGATGCAGTCGTCGAGGCTTCCGACCTTGTCGGCCATGCGGTTGTTGACGGCCTCGGAGCCGGTGAAGAGGCGTCCCTCGGCGGTCTTGGAGAGGTCGATGCCCTTGCGGCCCTCGGAGACGCGCCTGGTGAACAGGTCGTAGGTCTCCTGCATCTTGGCGCGCACGAGCGATTCCTCGGCGTCGGTCCAGGGCTGGCTGGAGGCGAGCATGCGGCCCATGGGGCCGCGCTCGCGCCCGTGGGTGTGGATCTTCGCCTTGTCGAACAGGCCCGTCATGGCGACCTTGCCGCCGACGACGCCGATGGAGCCGACGATGCTCGACGGGTTGACGTAGACCTTCTGGCCGCCGGAGAGGCAGTAGTAGCCGCCGCTTGCGGCCATGGAGCCGACGCTGATCCAGACGGGCTTCTTGGCGCGCAGGCGGTTCAGGCCCTGCCAGATGACCTCGCTGGCGATCGCCGAGCCGCCGGGGGAATCGATGCGGACGATGACGCCCTTGATGAGGTCCTCATCCTCGATCTCGGAGAGGGCGCGGCGGATGGTGTACGAGCCGACCTGGGCCTCGCCCATGAGGCCGCCCTCCTTGCTGTCGCCGTCCACGATGGGGCCGTTGATGTACACGATCGCGAGCGAGTCGCGGGTCGGCGAGGTGTCCGGCTGCTTCATCAGCTTGCGGAAGGCCTCGAACGGATTCGAGGAATCGAACGAGGCGCCGCTGTCGGCGGGGGAATAGTCCGACCAGTCGAGCGAGCCGGCCTTGAGATACTTCTTGACCCACTCGTCGAGGTCGGGCAGGTCCACCGCGGCGTCGAGCAGGCCGACGCGCTTGCCCGTGTCGGCGAGGGCCATCCAGGACTGCTTCATCGCCTCGTCGAGCTTGGCGTCGTCCATGTGGCGGCCGCCCTCGATGTGCTTGCGGACGTTGCCGTAGAGGCCGTCGAGCAGGCCGGAGATGTTCTGATCCCACTCGGGGCTCGGGGCCGAGTGCATGTACTCCTCGTTGGCGCCCTTGTAGGCGCCGATCTGCACGAGCTGCGGTGTGAGCCCCGCCCAGTGCATGGTGTCGGCGAGGTACATCTCCTCCATGTACATGCCCGGAACGCTGACGCCCCCGCCGGCCTGGATGACGATCTGGTCGCAGTATGAGCCGAGCACGGCCTCGGTGGTCTCGAACTCATCGACGAAGAGGACGACCTTCTTGTTGGCCGCGCGGACCTTCGCGATGGCCGCGCCCATTTCTTCCGCCTGCGTGAGGTGCACCTTGCAGTCGCGCAGGCGGATGACCATAGCCTGGACCTTTTCATCGTCGCCCGCATCGCGGATGAGGTCGATGACCTCGTGGAGCGTGGGATGGTCGCCCGAGCCGAAGAGCCACGCGAGCGGGTGGGGCTCCTCGGTCATGTCGCCGTGGATCTCGATCAGGGCGACGCCGGTGGCCGCGGCGTCGGGCTGGTCGTCCTTCTTCTGGTCCTTCTTCGCATCGTGCTTCTTGCCGGGGCCGTCGTGCTTTTTCGTGGGCGGCGCGGAGGAACCATCGCCGGTTCCGGCGAGCGCGAGGGGTGTGGCGGCGAGGCAGAGTCCGGAGGCAATCAGGATCGCGGCGAGGCAGCGTGGCACGGGCATGGACGGCTCCAGAATGGGCGACAGGCGTGTGGCCGCCTGGTTTTTCGGCCAAGCCGCCCGCCGCGTTGCAGGATCGTAGTGGGTGTGCGGGGATGAAACGCCGGTGCGCACGGATTGCCCGGTGGTCGGCCGATGGCCTTGGCTGTTTCCCGTCCCCCCGCCCCCCCGCCCCCGCCCGGCGCCTCAGCCGTTCCACTTCCGCAGGGGCGCGCCCGTGTAGACGCTGAGCGGACGGATGAGGCGGTTGTCGGCGTGCTGCTCCATGATGTGGGCCGTCCAGCCGGTGATGCGGGAGGCGACGAAGATGGGCGTGTACTGCGGGACGGGGATGCTCATCGTGAAGTACGTCATGCCGCAGGGGAAGTCCACGTTCGGGTGGATGTTCTTCTTGGTGAGCATGATCTTCTGCACCTGCTCGCCGAGGTCGAACCACTTCGTGGCGGGGATGCCGCCGAAGCTGCCGGTCTTGGTCGCGGCCATCTTGCGGCCCAGGCTGTGCAGGATGCCCGCGCGGTGGTCGCCGTTCTTGTACACGCGGTGGCCGAAGCCCATGAGCTTGCGCTTGGAGGCGAAGGCTCGCTCCATCCACTCATCGACTTTGGGCGTGCCGATGCCCTGCTCGCCGACATCCTTGACGATCTCCTTGAGCATCTCCATCGCGGCCTCGTTCGCGCCGCCGTGGAGCGGGCCCTTGAGGGCCGAGATCGCGCCCGTCACCGCGCCGTGCATGTCGCTGAGCGTGCCGGCGATGACGCGGCTGGTGAACGTGCTGGCGTTGAACTCGTGCTCGGCGTAGAGGATGAGGGAGACGTCCATCGTGCGGGCCTCATCCTTGTTCGGCCGCTTGCCGGTCATCATGTAGAGGAGGTTGGCCGCGTGATCGAGCGTGGGGTCGCCGCCGAGTTCGCGCCCGATGATGGCGCGGCCGTCGATGACGTTCTGCATGTGCCCGATGATGGTGGGGATCTTCGCGAGGAGGCGCTTGGCCTTGCGCAGGTTGGCGTCGGGCGCGGTGCTCTGGGCGTCGGGGTCGGTGTGGCCGAGCAGGCTGACCGCCGAACGGAGGATGTCCATGGGCACGGCCCGGCCGCTCGCGAGCCACCCGCCGGAGGACTCGATGAAGCTGGTGACCGTGGGGTGCAGGGCCCGCTCGCCGATGATCTCGGCCTTGAAGCGGGCCAGTTCCTGGGCGCCGGGCTTGTGGCCCTCGAGCAGCAGGAAGGCGACCTCCTCGAACGTGGCGTTGTCGGCCAGATCGTGGATCTCATAGCCGCGGTAGATCAGTTTGTCCTGCTCGATGGAGCAGATCGACGTTTGGCCCCCCACCACACCCTCGAGCCCCTTGGCGAACGCGGCCTGTTTGTCGGAAGCGGCCTTCGAGTTGGTCGGAGCGGCGGGCGCGGCGGTGGACATTGCAGGTCTCTCGGTTGTGGGTGCGGTTGGACGCGGATTCGAGTCTAGGCCCCCGAAACAAGTCGCTTGGCGCGAGCCGGGACGTTCTGGTAGTCTGCCCGGGGTTGAATCGCCTCAAATTCCTGGAGATCGCACCATGAACGCCGCAACTCTCGCCCTGACCGGAATCCTCGCCTCCGCCGGCATCCTCGTCCAGCCCGGAAACTCGGCCGCGCCGCTTGCGCCCAAGGCGACGGAGATCCGCGAGATCCGCGAGGCCAAGCTCGAGAAGCCCGCGAAGAAGGATGGAATGATGACGTTCAGCTCCTCGATGAGCGACAAGCCGGGGCTGCGCATCACACTGAGCGTCGACCTGCCCAAGGGGATGAAGCTCCTCGACGTTGTGCAGCCCGAATCCATCACCGCCAAGGACTCCGCGGGCACCGACCTGACGAACATCGAGGAGAGCTTCCACGGAGACCGGGAGTACGTGCAGAAGGACCAGTTCGCCGGATTCGACGATGAGAACGAGAAGGCCAAGCCCGCCAGGCTCACGCTCGTGCTCGGCGTACCGGCGCGCGAGGCGAAGACGTTCTCGGTGTCGTGCGAGGCGGGCGGCGTGGTCGGCGGGCCGGTCAAGGGCATGGTCATCACCCCGGCCAAGGACTGGACGGCGTTCGATGCGCCGGAGCTTGCCGGCCTGGGCTCGAAGTACAAGCTCACCAGCAGCGGCGGCCAGACGACCCTCGAGTTCCAGAACGAGAAGCCCAAGGCGGTGATCGAGAACGTCACCGTTACCAACGGCGGCGACACGACCAAGTCGAGCGGATGGATGTCGATGAACGGCTCGCTGAGCTACACGATCGATGCGCCGCTGAGCGCCACCTCCAAGGTGATGCTGAACGTGCACACGAACACGCGCACGGTGCCGCTCCGCATCGATCTGAAGGACGTCAAGCTGCCGTGACGGCTGGTTCTACGCCGCGCGGGCCCGGGAGCGGCCGGCGCCGAGCACCACGACCGACGCGACGGTGTTGAGCGCCTCGGTCCAGGCGTCCTCGAGGTCGTCGTTCCACTGCGCATCGAGCGTCTCGCGGAGGGCGCTCACCAGCGCCTGGCGCGCCAGGCCGTACTGCTGCGGCGTGATGCCGGTGCGCTCGGCCTTGGCGCCGAAGTCCATGAGCGGATGCTCGATGGTGTCGAGCTTGCCCAGCCCCTTCACCATCATGCCGACAGCCGCGATGAGGTCGCGCTCGCGCTGCCAGTGATCCCGCGGCAGGATCGCCCGCAAGACCGGCTGCATCGCGAACAGTCGTGCGTAGAAGCGATCCGCGAAATCCTCGGAGCGTTCGCAGGCGGCATCGAACGATCGGCGGATGTTGTCGAGCTGGTATGGGTTCATGCGTGGGCTCCGGCGGTTGCACCGGGTATCGACCCGACCCGGGGGGGTGCTTCACGCGGGCCGAGAACTCGGGCGTTATTGGACGCGCAAGATCCGCGTTGATCCCCCACTCTCCGGGGAATCGCGTGGATTCCCAGCAACGCGGCAATGCACGCGCGCCCCCCCACGCCCTCACGCTCTACGCCTCCCCCCCCTCCCACTCACCACGGCAACTTCGCCCCGTCATAGTTCAGGTACTCCCCGCTCCTCGCCGGCGAGAGCGAGCCGATCGTGCGGAGCATGTGGTCCACGCTCTCCTCGACGCTGAGGTCCGCCTTCGGGCCGCCCATGCCGGTGCGCACCCAGCCGGGATGCACCGCGACGCAGGTGAACCCCTCCGGCTTCAGCTCGTGGGCCAGCGAGCGATTGAGCTGGTTGAGCGCCGTCTTGCTCGCGCGATAGGCGTACGTGGATCCGCCCGTGTTGCGCTCGATCGACGCCAGCACGCTGGTGATCTGCACGATCGTCTTCGACCTGCCCGCGCGGAGTTGCCCGATGACCGACTTCACCACGAGCATCGGCGCGATCGAGTTCACCATGAACACGCGGGCCATCTCCGCGGCATCCAGGACCGCGAGCGTCTTGGACTCCGAGGAGACACCCGCGTTGTTGATCAGGACATCGATGGGCGTCTGGCCCAGGCGCGAACCGAGCCCCTCGATCGACTTCGCATCCGCGACGTCGAGTGGCACCAGCCGCAGCGACGGACGGGCCAGCGCCTTGAGCCCCTTGGATCCCTCGGGATCGCGCACCGCGGCCACGACCTCATCGCCGCGGTCGAGCAGGCGTCGGGTGAACTCCAGACCGATCCCGCGGGATGCGCCGGTGATGAGGAAGCGTTGGGGCATGACTCAGCGTAGAAGCCGATCAATCACCGGGAGAAAAGGTGACAACCCGCTCCAACTTGCGCCCCGCCAACGCCCAGCGACCCCGGGCCGCATCCGCGCGCCTGTTGCCTCAGGTCGTCGGAACAACGAGTTCAGCCGCCGGGCTGTCGTCGGGGCAACGTGGACTCTGATCTGATTGCCTCGCGGAGGCGGTCGTAGAGGCCGTCGAACCAACGCTTCGGGATGCCGGGGTAGTTCGGGCCCCGGGTTACGGCGATCGCGGTGCGGCGTCGACGGCGGGGCGCATGGCGCTCGGGTGGGGCGCCGGTCATCCGGTAGTCTCCCGAGTACGCCTCACGGTTTGTTGCTCTTATAGTGTGAACCTCAAGGAGTTACCATGTCCGCCATCCCCGTCATCGTCTCCGCCAAGCGCACCCCGATCGGCCGGTTCTTCGGCGGCCTCTCCAAGGTTCCCTCCCCCATCCTCGGGTCGTACGCCATCAAGGCGGTGCTGGATGAGGTTCCCGCGGCCAGGCCGCTGGTGAATGAGGTGCTCATGGGGTGCGTCCTGCAGGCGGGGCTGGGGCAGAACCCGGCTCGTCAGGCCGCGCTCAAGGCCGGGCTGCCGGACACCATGTCGGCGATGACGATCAACAAGGTGTGCGGGTCGGGGCTCGAGGCGGTGATGCGGGCCGCGGCGGCGATCAAGGCGGGGGATGCCGAGTGCATCATCGCCGGGGGCATGGAGAACATGACGCTGGCCCCCCACTTCGCCCGCGTGCGCGACGGCGTGAAGTACGGCCCGACGCCGATGGAAGACCACATGGCCTACGACGGCCTGCGGTGCGCGTTCGAGGCGTGCGCGATGGGCGACAGCGCGGACTTCATCGCGCAGAAGTTCGGCATCACCCGCGCGGAGCAGGACCGCTTCGCGGTGCAGAGCCACCAGCGGGCGGCCGAGGCGACCAAGAACGGGTGGTTCAAGAGCGAGATCGTCGCGCTGACGGGCGAGCAGTGCATGGACAAGAAGTCGCCGGGCGTGTCGGCCGATGAGGGCATCCGCGCCGAGAGCACGATCGAGGGCGTTTCCAAGCTCCGCCCCGCGTTCAGCAAGGAGGGGACCGTGACGGCCGCGAACGCGTCGCAGATCTCCGACGGGGGCGCGGCCCTGTGCGTGATTTCGATGAGCGCGGCCGAGAAGGCGGGCCTCAAGCCGATCGCGAAGATCGTGAGCTATCACACCAGCGGGATCGCGCCCAAGGAGATCTTCGCGGCCCCGATCGAGGGCGTGCGGGGCGCGCTCAAGAAGGCGAACCTCGGCGTCAAGGACATTGATCTGTTCGAGATCAACGAGGCCTTCGCGGCCCAGGTGCTCTGCAACATCAAGGAGCTGCAGGTGCCCGAGAGCAAGCTGAACATCTGCGGCGGCGGCGTGGCCCTCGGGCATCCGATCGGCGCAAGCGGCGCCCGCGTGCTCACGACGCTCGTGCACCAGCTCAAGCGCACCGGCGGCAGGAGGGGCCTCGCGGCCTTGTGCCTGGGCGGCGGCAACTCGGTGGCGATGGTCGTCGAGGTGTGAGGGTCAGACGCCGGCGAACCAGGCGGCGAGGAAGTCGAAGATGTCCTGGATCGTCTGGCCGTTGACCCCGTTGAAGTCCCCGCTCGGCGAGCCGGCGAACCAGAGGTTCATGAACTCGAAGACGTCGGCGAGCGAGAGCAGGCCGTCGCAGGTGAGATCGGCCCGCGGCCGGCCGACCTGCTGAAGGTCGACGAAGATGCCCAGGTCGTGTGTGCCGCCGAGGCAGCAGCCCGAGGCGGTGTTGCTCCAGGTGGTGAACGCCCCGGTGCCGGGGTTGCCCGTCGAGGCGTTCACGGGCTCGCCGACGCTCGCGCCGGGCGCGCCGAGCGCGGCGTATGCGTAGTCAACGGTGGCGCCGGCGGCGGCGCCGATGCCGAACGGCGAAAGCCAGTACCGCTGGCCGGGGGCGAGCTGCATGGTCCCGGCCGGCATGGCCCAGGTGACCTCATAGATGCGGAAGGACCGACCATCGGGCGCGGTCGCGCTCCACGGGCCGAGATCGCGGACGGTCGTGGTGAGCGCGTTGGGTGAGGCCATGCCCGTGCCGGGGTGCGGACGCGCGGGATTGGTGCCCACGGTGGTATCGGTGTAGATGGTGAAGCCCACGTTGCCGCTGGACATCGGGTAGTTGGCGATCATGACCGCCTTGATCGTGCGGACGTCGTAGGCGTTGCCGTTGCCGAGCGGCGTGAGGAAGTCGTCGGCGGCGCGGGCGCCGGTCGGGGCGGCGCCTCCGGAGATGGAGATCTGGCCGTTGGAAAGATCGGCCGGGAGACGGTTGAGTTCGGGGCAATCGGCCTGGACGAGCGAGGCGCCGATGAACGCGAGGACGGCCGCAGTGATGCGAACGGGCATGGGGGACACGACGCCGAGCTCCTTGCTACGGGCAGCCGCTCAACCACGCGTTGACGCAGCCGAAGTCGTTCCGGGCGATCGGGACTTTGGCGATTCGCGGGACGGGGCGCACGAGGCGGATCTGTCGCATATTCAATCAGAACAAGCACTTACGTGCAATAGGCAAGCGCGAAAAAGGCTCCCGGCCGGGGCGGAAGCTGGGCGGAGTTCGGCAAGATGGGTAATCCGGCGGCCACGCAGATGCGCCGGGCGTGCGGGCTGGGATCAGGAGATGGTGGGAACCCAGGCGGCGAGGAGGTCGCGGGCCGCGGCGAGATCGACGAGGTCGATCATCTCGGTGACGGTGTGGATGTAGCGGGTGCCGACGACGATGCCGGCGGCGCGGGCGCCCGAGCGGGCCTGCTGTCCGGCGGCGCCGTCCTGGCCGCCGCGGGCGAGGATGGTGCGCTGGTGGGGGATGCGGTTCTTCTTGGCGACGGCCTCGAGCTCGTTGATGAGGCGGAAGTCGGAGATGAAGGAGGAGTCCATGACGTGGAGGCCGCAGCCGGCGCCCTGCTTGGTGACCATCTCTTCGGCGGGGACGCCGGGGGTGTCGCAGGAGAGGGTGACGTCGAGGCCGATGGCGATGTCGGGCTCGACGCCGAAGGAGGCGGTGTGGGCGCCGCGGAGGCCGACCTCTTCCTGGACGGTGAAGACGACGAAGAGATCGGCGGCGTGGCCGGCCTTGGAGTTCGCGAGGGCTCGCGCGGTCTCGATGCCGAGCCAGCAGGCGACGCGGTTGTCGAGAGCCTTGGAGACGAACTTGTCGCCGACGCGGATGGCGGGCTCGTTCATGACGACGTAGTCGCCGATCTTGACGGCCTTCTTGACGCGGGCCGGCGTGAGGCCGACGTCGACCATGAACTCCTTGACCTCGGGGATCTTCTTCTTGTCTTCCTCGGAGGCGATGTGGATGGGGCGGCCGCCGGGGTTCATGACGCCGGGGAGGTCGCCGTCGTCGGTGACGACGGTGACGCGGCGGGAGAAGAGGTTGCGGGTGTCGAAGCCGCCGGCGTTCTGGATGCGGATGAACCCCTGGTCGTCGAAGCCCTTGACGTAGAAGCCGATCTCATCCATGTGGCAGAGCAGGAGGATGCGGGTGGGCCTGGCGCCCTTGGACTTCTTGGTTGCTGCGCGGCGGCAGATCAGATTGCCCATGGAGTCGACGCGCGACTCGGTGAAGAGGCCCTTGATCTCCTTCTGGATGAGGTCGCGGACTCGTTCTTCGCGGCCGGGGACGCCGGGGGTTTCGCACAGGCGCTTGAGCAGGTCGAGGTTGACGTTTGGTGTGGGCATAGGGGCGGATGATACCGCGCGGGATGGCGGCGCGGGGATGGCACTGCCGACAGGGCGCGAGGACCTGCCGGCCGGGAGAGGACGGCGTGGATGGCGTGTCTGCGCGGCGATGAGCGCGATCGTGATGGGAGCACACCGGATTCGGCGGTGAACCCGGAAATCCGGCTGGGGTTTCCCGGGCTCACTCGCCCCCGTCCAGAGGACGATAAACTGCGTGCCACGAACCACTCGCTCATTCGCCGCGGCGCCTCCGCCGCCGCCTCTACGCTTGGAACTCCTATGCGCCACTTCGACCTTGTCGTCATCGGATCCGGACCCGGGGGTCAGAAGGCGGCGATCCAGGCCGCGAAGCTGGGGAAAACGGTCGCGGTGATCGAGAAGATGCAGTTCGTGGGCGGGGTGGCGATCAACACGGGGACGATTCCGAGCAAGGCGCTTCGCGAGGCGGTGATGTCGCTGGTCGGGGTGCGGCAGCAGCACATCGGGGAGTTCACGGCGCTGGACCGCAAGTCGCGGCTCTCGAAGCTGGTGGAATCGTGCCAGCGGGTGATCCGGGCGGAGATCGACGTGGTGCGATCCCATTTCGGCTCCAACGGGATCGAGCTGCTCAACGGGATCGGGTCGTTCGTGCAGAAGGATGTGATCGTGGTCGAGGGGGAGCACTCGGTCGAGACGGTGGGCGCTCGGAAGGTGCTCATCGCTGTCGGAACGACGCCGACCCGCCCGGAGAACATCCGGTTCGACTCGGACAAGATCATCACGAGCGATGAGCTGCTGAACCTGCCGTATCTGCCCTCGACGATGATCATCGTGGGCGGCGGCGTGATCGGCACGGAGTACGCGAGCATGCTGGCGGCGCTGGGCGTTCGCGTGACGCTGATCGAGGGGCGGAGCCGGATCCTGGACTTCCTGGATGCGGAGATCGGGGAGGCCCTGCAGTATCACCTGCGGCAGATGGGG
Organism: Phycisphaerales bacterium; assembly: GCA_035546115.1. Lineage (GTDB taxonomy): Bacteria > Planctomycetota > Phycisphaerae > Phycisphaerales > UBA1924 > UBA4658. Next base: position 2,027 of record DASZWV010000331.1, on the reverse strand, counting down.
ATGACGCTCCGGCTGGGGGAGAAGGTGGTGAGCATCAAGCGGATCCCGACGGCGCAGCGGAACGGACAGGCCGAGCCGGCCAACGCGCTGGGCACGGGGCTCGGCGTCGCGAACCCGACCGTGTCGTCGGACCTGGTCGAGGCGACGCTGGAGAGCGGGAAGACCATCCGCGCGGATTGCTTGTTGTACTGCGTCGGAAGGCAGGGGGCAACATCGCGGCTGAATCTGAACGCGACCGAGGGCGCCGGCGAGCCGGGCGTGACGGCGGATGATCGCGGCCGCATCAAGGTGAACGAGCACTACCAGACGGGGAATCCGGACATCTACGCCGTGGGCGATGTGATCGGGTTTCCGGCGCTGGCGAGCACGAGCATGGAGCAGGGGCGGATGGCCGCGTGCCACATGTTCGGGGAGAAGTTCGAGAGCTACGCGGAGCTGTTTCCGTATGGGATCTACTCGATCCCGGAGATCTCCATGGTGGGATGGACGGAGGAGAAGCTCACGCAGGCGGGGATTCCGTACGAGGCGGGGATCGCGCAGTACAAGGAGACGGCGCGCGGGCAACTGCTGGGCGATGAACGTGGCATGCTGAAGCTGCTGATCCACCAGGAGTCGGGGGCGGTGCTGGGGGTGCACATCATCGGGTCGCAGGCGACGGAGCTGGTGCACATCGGGCAGGCGGTGATGGCGTTCAAGGGGACGGTGGACTACTTCGTGAACACCGTGTTCAACTATCCGACGCTGGCGGAGTGCTACAAGATCGCGGCGTTCAACGGGCGGAACAAGATCCGGGCGATGTGAGCGAAGGGGCGGGACGCGGGGGTGCGCAGGGGAGACCGGGGTTGGCGAGAATGGCAGAAGACACCGGCGGTGGCGCCGCTCGGCCCTGATTTGGGTACGCTTGGGCGATGGCCAAGCGAGCGACGAAACCCGAGTCGGAGCCGGCTGCCGCCGAGGCGGAAGAAACGCTTCCGAGGGTGCCTCCCCCGACGATGCTCGAGCAGATCCTCGGGCAGGCGCAGGCGAAGCGGACGTTGCAGACGATCCTGAAGACGGGGCGGATCCACCACGCGTGGATCTTCCATGGGCCGCCGGGGGTTGGGAAGTTCTCGACGGCGGTGGCGTTCGGAGCGGCGCTGCTGGACCCCACCACCGCTCCGGATCTGGCGGGGAACCTGGCGCCCGAGGAGGGAAGCCCGGTGCAGGTGCTCGTGCGCGAGGGGCGGCATCCGGACCTGCACGTGATCACGAAGGAGCTGGCGACGCTGAGCCGCAGCGATCAGGTGCGCAAGAGCAAGCAGCAGGGGATCGCCAAGGAGGTGATGGAGGAGTTTCTGCTGGAGCCCGCTGCCAAGAGCCGGACGATGCAGGGGTCTTCGCTGGCGGGAAAGGTGTTCATCGTCGACGAGGCGGAGCTGCTGGGGCTGGTCGCGCAGAACGCGCTGCTCAAGACACTCGAGGAGCCGACGCCGGGAACGGTGATCGTTCTGGTGACGAGCGCGGAGGAGAGGCTCCTGCCGACGATTCGGAGCCGGTCGCAGCGCGTGTCGTTCATGCCGCTGGATGAGGCGGAGATGCTCAAGTGGCTGTCGAAGCGACTTGGCGCGGCGGGGATCGGCGCTGTGGAGCCGGCGAAGCGTCAGTGGTTGCTGCGATTTGCCGGCGGATCGCCCGGAGCGGCGGAGGTGGCGCTGGCGAACGACCTGTTCACATGGGAGCAGACGCTGCGGCCTGCCCTGGACATGCTGGAGCGCGGACAGTTTCCGATCCCGCTGGGCGGGGAGATGGCGCGGTTGATCGATGAGCGGGCGGCCGCGTCGATCAAGGGGCGGCCCGAGGCGAGCAAGGATGCTGCGAACAAGGCGTGGGCGCGGCGGATGCTTGGATTCGTGGGTGAGGATTTGCGAGCGCGATTGCGGGCGCGGACGGCCGGGAAGACCAGTGCGCAGATCGAGGCCGATGCGAGCGCGGTGCGGCTGATCAACGGGGTGGATGCGATCTCGAGCGCGGAGGGGTTTCTGATGTCG
>DASZWV010000330.1:0-4271 GCA_035546115.1 Phycisphaerales bacterium | reverse complement strand
CGATCCGTGGGCCCACCGGCGCGGCGAACCCCGCGTGTTCGCGCTCTTCTGGACGCTCTATGTCCTGCTCGCCGTGGGCGGAAGCGTGCTCTGGGTGGCGAGGTTCGCGGCCGTGTCGGCCTCGTATGGGCCGGTTGCCCGGATCATGCTGGTGGTTGTCTCCGTGGGCGCGACGATTCTGTGGCCCATGGTGAGGCTGAGCCAGAGCGCGCCGCGCGAGCTCATCGCATCGCATGTCCTGGCGGATGTGTTCGTGGTGCTTCTGCCCGTCCAGTTCGTCCTTTGGCCGCTCATCATCCTCGCCGGGTGGCCTCCCGGTGTGGTCGCGGGATTGGTGCTGCAACTGTGCGTCTGGGTGCTCCTCGTGGGCGCCGTGCTGACCCTCGGCCTTGCGGGAACTCGGATCGAGCACGTCGGCGAACCCGGGATGCTCGCGCGGGCCGGCTGGATGCTCGTGATTCTGCTCATCATCGGGGCCGGTCCCCTGAGCTTCCTGCTGTATGGGCTCGTGCACCGCAAGCCGCCGTCGTGGCTGCCGATGATGTCGCCTTTGACGGGTATTCCGGATGTGACGGGCAAGGGAATTTCTGGTCCCGAGGCTCCTATTTCCGCCTCCCAATGGCAGTGTGTCGGCGCGGTCGGCGCGGCCGCCGCGGGATCGTGGGCGGTTGCCGGAATCCGCAGCCGGGTGGGCGATCGAAGGCGGCGAGCCTAGGTTTCAAGACCCCCACCACCTACAACGGGGCTTCGGAGGCAACGCGGGCCACCTCGGCCCGTGCAGGTGCCTTTTGCAAGTCGGAGTATCGCCATGGAAATGATCACCGCAGATGAGAAAGCAGCGCTGGAAGCGAAGCTCGCCGCACTGATCGCGAATCGCCCCATTATCTCCAGGCGGATCGCCGAGGCCCGGGAACTCGGGGACCTCCGTGAGAACGCGGACTATCACGCCGCCCGCGAAGAGCAGGGGATGCAGGAGGCGTCCATCCGCCAGCTCACGGAGCGCCTGTCGAACGTGCAGGTCGTCGATGATTCCCACAAGGCGACGGGCATGGTGTTCGTGGGCGCGATCGTGCGCGTCGTCGAGGTCCGCGTGGACGACACCGGCATGGTCGAGGAGATCGACGAGGTGGAAACCGTCCGGATCGTCGGCGAGTCCTCGGGCGCGGCCGTGGCCGACATCATCGAGGCCACCGTGAACAGCCCGTTCGGGGCGGCCCTCGACAAAGCCCGCGTGGGCGACATCGTGGCGGTGAAGGGGCCCCGGGGCACCAAGCGATTCCGGGTCCAGGAGATTCTCTAGACCCCCGACTTTGCCAACAGAAACGAGTGGGAAAGCCGTCCGGCCCACGAGATCGAACAGAAGACGAATCGGGGTGAAAAGACCCGACTGAATCACGGGCCGCTCTCTTCCGATCCGCTATACTCACGCCGCGTCGATCCAGGATCGGCTCGATGGGCGTGTGGGCACGGACGGCACGGGCAGTCTGGAAAGGACCGCACATGGGTATTGCGATCGCGCTGGACGAACTTCTCGCCACGGGTTGGTCGGGTCTTGACTCGACCGGGTGTTCGTTTGACAACGTGGGGCGGGCCTATCCGGCCGTGCAGCGCGTGCAGCAGGAGTTCAATGCCGCGGGATTTGAGCTCTCGCTCAACCACAACGACAAGTTCAAGGTGTACGGGGCGGAGTGGCGCGAGGCGGGATCGAAGGATGTTGCCGGGGCGGTGGTGAGCAACTCGCGGGAAGAAGCCGCGGTGTACGCGCTGGCCCAGCTTCGCCGGAGCCTGGCGACGGCCTGAATCGATGGACATCCGGGGTATTCGACAGTGCCGAGTTTCGGGCGGCGTGGTCGTGCACGCTGAACGCTGCTCCGATCGGTCGGGCGAGGGGTCCGAACGGGTCGATGGGCGCCTGGGCCGCCTTCGATCACCAGATCGCCGGTGCCGGCGCGGACCCGGCGGGGAGTGGAAGCGAAAGTCGGCTGCGCCTACCTTTCCCGACTTGCGGCCCCATCGTCTAGCCTGGTCCAGGACGCAAGGTTCTCATCCTTGAAACTGGGGTTCGAATCCCCATGGGGTCATTCCCACGCCCTGCACCTGGACGCAGGGCGTTGTTTGTTTACGCACCCAGCCGCAAACCTCTCGACGGTCCCGATCGATTTGCGACTCCGTGCGCTCCGGTGCGGCTGGTTACTGCGCCGCTTTTTGCGCCGCCGCGCTCGAAAAACCCCCACCGAGCGTCGGAATCTGCGTCGCCGACGCTCCCTCGAATCCCGCCGGGGATTCGAACCTACCGGCGCCTAGCAAGCGGATCGTCCTGCTCCTCGGACCACCGCTCGAGGTCGCGCAGGGCGTGCCAGTGCGCCACGACCGTCTTCTCCGCGGTGGCGATGATCTCGGGGGTGAGCTTGGCGGGGCAGTCGATGGCGATCTCGGCGCTGCGGCCGTCCTTCTCGGCGATGAACACGGTCTTCTTGCCGCGCTCGACGCGGAGGATGCGGAAGCCATCAAGACGGCTGGGCTTGCGGGCCATGGCCAAGAGCGTACCGCGCGGCGAGCGGATCGGCCGCTACGCCGCCACCCTCGCGCCGTTTGCGGCCGGTTCGGCCACGTCGCGGCCGGCGCCCGCGGGGGCGACCACCCCCCCACCGGCGTTCCCGGCCCGCGACGGGGCCGCGCTTCCCGCAACGGCGCGGGCGTGGTGCTCGGGGAGGACCTGCTGGTAGTGCCTGACCGAGACCTGCGCCGAGTGGCCCAGCCACGCGGTCAGCACGGCCATCGGGAACTCGTCGGCCAGCTCGGTCGCTCTGGACGACCGCATGTTCACGAACGTCTTGGGCCACGGAAGCAGTCCGGCCTTGCGGATGACGTCGTGGGCGCGGGTGCGGAGGTTGGTTCCCCGATCCCTGTACTTGGTGATGACGTGCTCGGCGCCTTCCTCGGCCTGCTCGAAGGCTTCCATGAGGACCGTGCGGAGTTCTGGGAACATCGGAAGCAGCCGCTCGGCCCCACCCTCGTACGCCTCGGTCTTGGGCGACCTGATGCGAATGGTGCCCTTGTCGAAGTCGATGTCCTGCCAGGTGAGCCCGAGCAGCTCGCTCGGCACGCGGACGCCGCCGTAGCGGGCCATGGCGAAGATGACCCGCCACTGCACGTCCGGGCAGGCGGCCAGGACCTTCTCGGTCATCTCCCTGGTGACGAAGAACATCCGGCTGCGGTTGACCTGGGCGCACGCCTTCACGTCCGCGAGGGGGTTCTCGTCCATCAGTTTCCAGCGGATGGCCTGCTTGAACATCTGCCTCGCGACCTTGATCCGCTTGCCGATCGTCGCCGGCGCGAGTTCGGCCTTCACCATGGCCTGCCGCCACTGGTCGCACCCCAGCGGCGTGATGGCCGACAGCGCCGTCGATGCGCCGAAGTGCTGTTCGAGGCCCGCGCGGGTCTGGAGATACGTCGTCCGGGTGCCCGGCTTGACGTTCAGGGTCCCGAAGAAGCTGTCCATGAGCCCGCCGAGCGTGGCGACGGTGCGCTCGCGGGGCTGGACCAGGCCAAGGTGGGACAGCTTCGCGTGCATTTCGTCGTCGAGGGACTCCAGCCACCGGACGGCCTCGGCGTCCATCACGCCGGTGCTCCTGGACGCGAGGATCTGCTCGACGCGGACGCGCACGGCCTCGGCCTGCCGGACCGAGACGTTGCCCAGCCGGAGCGTGCGCCGCTCGCCGCCGCCGGCGCACCACTGAACGCGCTTGAAGCCCTTGGGATCTCGGATCACGCTGGCCACGGGACCTCCTTGGCAGCATGGCGCTGCCGGTGATCCCTTGGCCATCCAAGCGGCCGCATGGCGGATGCTTCAAGGCTCCGGCGCGGGCAATCGGCATGAGGGGTTCGAACGCCCGGTCGCGTCACGCCGCACCCCCTGACTCGGGTGCGAGCGAGGGCCTCGATTCGATTCGCGCACCTATAGAGTCCCCCTTGCGCGAATCGAATCCATTCGCGGCGTATCGGTAGGGGTCGTTCCGGACGCCCTCGCCGATCCGAACCCAACGCTTCTCCCTGAACCCTTCCGCCAGATCGGCCTCGACCGACCGCAAGCTGGGCTTGGCGCCTTCGGGCCAGTGCTTGAGAACCTCTTCCGGGGTCAGCGGCTGGGGTGCGCTCGCCAGGATGTGCCCGATCGTGCGGAAGCGGTCGCCCTTGCCAACCTCGCTGCGGTTCCCAAGAACCTGGTACCCGCCAGCGCTCAGCTCGAGAACATTCTGGACCGGCGTGTC
>DASZWV010000329.1:0-3944 GCA_035546115.1 Phycisphaerales bacterium | reverse complement strand
CCACCACTCCCCGCCCGTCCCGAAAGCACCCCTGGCCCGTCCGGATGCTCGCTCGTCCGCGCGATCAGGCACAACCGGACAGGGCTCGCCTCCGCGCCAGGCACCGGCACCGGCGCGTACCCACGCCCCAGCGGCCGCGGCCGCACACCGGCACAGAACATGGCAGGAACTCCGGCGCCCACGGCGGGACCTTTCGCAAACGATCGATTGGCGCGCAAGCCTTTGTGCGAGGCCATGATACCACAATCTGTTCAGGGGCCGCGTCGAGCGCTACAAAGTGCCGTCCGACGACATCCACAGGACTGTCGGAACGCACAAGTCCCGCGATCGCGAGGCCCGGTCGAAGCGCATGGGGAGCCCGATTCGAGCGCCGCAAGATACTGCGAGGCCGCGGCTTGCGCGCCAACCGGCCCAGAACCACGACTCCGGACAACGCCGGGGCTCACGAATCCGAAACCCGCCGTGCACTCCCGCGGTCACGACTCGCCTGGTTCCTTGCTCCCGCCGGGCGGCGGTCGCGATGCCAGGCGCCCTGATGCGCCCCGAGAATGAACCGACGCTCTCAGGCGATTTCATCCTGGAAAAACCCTGCCCGACCATCCGGTCGTAGTGAGCGCAGCCAAAACCGAAGGGGTCTCGAGCGACTCGAGGGCGATGGAGGGCACGCAGGCCGTGCGCCGCCGGGCGCCGCGCCGAACACACCAGGAAGGCCGACACCCTCGGATGGAGACTTCCAAATGTCCGCTTTGTCCCAAGACAGACCCGCCACCGGCGCTCCCGGCATCGATCCGAAATGGACGCGAAGCGACAAGGACGGCGTGGGAACGGCCCTCGCCGCGGAGAGCGCGTTGTGGTTCACGGTCTCCAAAGGGATCGTCAACGAGGTCTACTCCCCGACCATCGATCACCCGCAGATCCGCGACCTTCAGTACCTGGTCACCGACGGCGAGACGTTCTTTCACGATGAAAGGCGGTTGATCAACACGCACGAGTGTCTGGGCCAGGGGGTCCTTGGATTCCGCGTGGTGAACACCGATCCCGACGGTCGGTACCGGATCATCAAGGAGATCATCGCGAACCCCCGCCAGCCGTGCCTCCTGGTCCACACGCGCCTCGAGGCGGACCCGAACCTGCGCGACACGCTCCGCATGTTCGCGCTGCTGGCGCCGCACCTCGGCAACGGCGGCCGCGAGAACAGCGCCCACATCGCCAGAACAGGCTGGGGAGACACCCTCGTGGCCAATCGAGGGGACCACTGGCTTGCCCTCCGGGCCTCCGTGCCCTTCTCACGCTGCTCCTGCGGCTTCGTGGGCGCAACCGACGGCTGGCAGGACATCTCGCGCAACCTGCGCATGACCTGGGAGTTCGACTGCGCCCTGCGGGGAAACATCGCCCTGGTCGGCGAGCTCGATCTCAGCCGCGCCGACGAGTTCGTCCTCGCCCTCGGATTCGGCGACACGCTCGGGCGCGCGCTGTACACCGTCGCGGAATCCCTGGGCACGCCCTACAAGGACCACCGATCGACGTTCGTCCGGCAGTGGGACGATGCGCGCCAGGCCCTGCGCGGACGGGCGACCGGGAACGATCCCCGGCACGCCCCGCTCTACGACGCGAGCGTCAGCGTCCTGCTGGCCCACGAGGACAAGACCTACGACGGCGCGCTCATCGCATCGCTGAGCATCCCCTGGGGCGAGGCCAAGGGCGACGGCGACACCGACGGGTACCACCTCGTGTGGACGCGCGATCTTTGCCAGAGCGTCACCGGGCTGCTGGCCGCCGGCAACCGCGAGGTTCCGCTCCGCGCCCTCATCTATCTCGCCTGTGTCCAGAACGAGGACGGCAGCTTCTCGCGGAACTTCTGGATCGACGGCACCCCCCACGGACGCCAGATCCAGCTCGACGAGGTCGCGTTCCCGGTCATGCTGGCCCGTCGGCTCCACGCCGAGAATGCCCTCCAGGCGTTCGATCCCTACCCCATGGTGCTCAAAGCCGCGGCCTGCCTCATCACCAGCGGGCCCGTGACCCCCCAGGAACGCTGGGAAGAGCAGAGCGGCTACTCGCCCTCGACGCTCGCGGCCCAGATCGCCGCCCTTGTGTGCGCCGGCGCGTTCGCGCGGGAGCGCGGGCACGACCCGACCGCCGATTTCCTGGAGCGATACGCGGACTTCCTCGAGTCCAACCTCGAACGCTGGACCGTGACCAGCGCGGGCTCGCTGGTTCCGGACGTTCCCCGCCACTTCATCCGCATCCATCCCGCCGACCCGCACGATCCGCAGCCCGACGACGACCCGGACCATGGCGTCCTGACGCTCCGAAACCTGCCGCCCGGCGAGGACACGAGCTTTCCCGCCAGGGACATCGTCGATGCGGGGTTCCTCGAACTGGTTCGCTACGGCGTCCGCCGGCCGGGCGATCCGCTCTTCGAGAACTCGCTCCGCGTGATCGACGCACTGCTCAAGGTCGACACGCCCCACGGCCCATCCTGGCGCAGATACAACCACGACGGGTACGGCCAGCGGAGAGATGGAGGACCATTCGAGAGCTTTGGGTATGGCCACGCGTGGCCCCTGCTCACCGGCGAGCGCGGACACTACGAGCTGGCGTGCGGGCGCGATGCAAACCTCTATCTGAGCGCCATGGAGCGGTTCGCGACATCGACGCACCTTCTGCCCGAGCAGGTCTGGTCGCTCCCGGACCGGCCCGATCGTCACATGCGTCTGGGCGGGCCCACCGGCGGCGCGATGCCCCTCTGCTGGGCCCACGCCGAGTACATCAAGCTGACGCGTTCCATCCGGGACGGCCGAGCGTTCGACCTGATCCAGGAAGTCGCCGACCGCTACCGGGACGGACGAAGAACATCGCCGCGCACGGAAGTCTGGACCTTCAATCACCGCGCGCGGTCCGTCAGGGCTGGAGCGGTCCTGAGAGTGCTGGCCGAGGCCCCCTTCCGTCTTCGCTGGACGGCCGATGAGTGGGCGCACCACGAAGACGCGGCGAGCACCCGCGTGAACACGGGGCACTCCTTCGTGGACATCGCCGCGCCATCGGACCAGCGTGCTCCCATTCGCTTCACCTTCTTCTGGATGCAGGCCGACAAATGGGAAGGCCGCGACTTCGAAGTCGGCGTCGAATCCCAATCCGCCGGTTCGCCGGCGCCGAGCGCTCGCCCCGGCAAGGCCGCCATCGGCGCCAAGCGGTGACAGCGCTGCACCGTCGCCCGTGGGCTGGGCGCCGGCGGCTCCCGACGACGTTCTGCACGTGACAAGACCCTGCAATGGCAGGGTCTTATCGAAGCGGAGAGGGAGGGATTAGCACCGGCCTCCCGGCTCGCAGTCGCCCAGAGGGCCGATTTCACACGTAATCGCTTCGTTTATAGCCATTTTCTTGGTAGCGTGATCCGATTGCCGTTTGATTCTGTTTGGGGTCGTGTGGCTCAAACGGGGACAGTCTTGGGGACAGCCGAACACCGCATTTGCAGTCGGCCCCTCAGACTCCCACCGTTCCTATCCGCCGATGCGGATCAGCGGCGTCGGCGTGCAACTAAGATTCCGCCCAGACCCAAGAGCGCGGCCGCGCCGGGGGCGGGGATGGACTGCGTCCAGACGATGGCTTCGTTGCGTCCGGCCAGCGAGTTGAAGCCGTATCCCGAGACGTATTGGTTCACTCCATCGTTGGAAATCCCTGTTGCGTAGCTGTCGGTGAACCCGGCGGGGAGGAAGGGCGAGAGATCGACCCACGAGGCCGCCGTCCCGCTCCACAGGCCGGCGTGATGCACGCCGCCCAGGATGGCATACCCCGCCTGCTGGCCGCCGCCGGCGGCATTGGCCATGGACTCGGTCGATCCCGCGGGGTTGAGATCGATCCACGAGGTCGCGGTCCCGCTCCACAGACTGGCGTGATACTCGGTGCCCACGAGGTTGTACCCCGCCTGTTGCCCGCCGTCG
>DASZWV010000328.1:0-1743 GCA_035546115.1 Phycisphaerales bacterium | reverse complement strand
GCGGTGGTGGTGGGTGCGAGAGCTGCACATCTCAGATCTGAAATCTCAGAGGCGTCGAGTTCGGGATGTGGGAGAGGGAGGGCGGTCGCTGTGGGTGGCGTGTTCGCTGTGGGCTCGTCGTGATCGCCGGGGTTGTGTGTGTTGCCGGGGCTTTCGGGCGGTTCGGGTTGGTTGATCGTGTCGGCGGCGCCGGGCGGCGCGGACACGATCGGACCGGAGACACCCGGAATCGCCGACGCGCTCGGAGCGGCGGCGCCGTTGGGCTCGAGACCTGGGGCCGCGAAGGAGAGGGTGTAGCCCGGGAAGGAGTGGAAGTTGACGTGGGTGAGGTGGAGCGGGGCCGCGCCGGTTTGTTCGCGGAGGGCGCGTGGGCTGCGCGTGTGCCGGCGCGGCCTGGTGGGGTCGAAGGTGGCGAAGCGGAGGAGGAGTTGGGAGGGTTTTCTCGCCGTCTCGCGGTCGCGGCGGATGTGCTCGCTTGGGGAGCCGCCGCGGCCCTGCTGGATGCCGGCCTCGTGGCAGGCGGAGTCTTTGAACTCCTGGAGGATGATGGTGCAGGCGTCGACGGCGTGGTGGAGGCGGTTGAGGGCGGTGATGCGGAGGCGGCCGGCGCAGGCGGATTCGAAGTTCGTGGTGCGCGCGAGGATGTCGGGGGTGGCGAGCCAGGCGGTGAGGGCGTTGAGGGAGATGCCGGCCTTGGAGGCGAGGTCGCCGAGGGTGGCGTTGCCGTGGAAGTAGTCCTGGAGGATCTTGTCGGTGAGGGTGGGGTCGGGGTTGAAGGGGGCGATGGCGGATGGGGGCGCGGCGACGTCGGCGCGCGGGAGCGGGGCGTCGAGGGATGACGCCGGAGCGCGGCTCGGTGCGTGCGTGATGATGGACATTGCCCCCTGAATCCCCCTGTGTGCCGGCGGCCTGCGCCGCCGGTCTCTGATGGGGAAATGTACAGCGCGGGCGTGGGGAGGCAAACAGGGGGGGTGCGCCGGCGCGCGCACAAACGTGATCGGGTTGTTGGCTGGCAAGGGGTTGCGCGCGGGCGATTTTGGGCGCGTTTGTGCGCGCTTTTTTCTTATTCGTTGGGCGGGCTCTCGTGCAGGACGTTGCGCCAATGCCGGTCGGCCATCGGTTCGGCCTTTGCGGCGCGGCCCCGTTCGAAGGTGACCAGGAGGCCGCGCGTCTTCCAGAAGGCGAAAACGGTTTCCGGCGGAGGCGAACTCTCGAGTTGTCCTTGATAGGGCCCGGCGTAGGCCGCGTGGCGAATGCCATCCTCCGTGTACACGATGTCAACAAAGTCGGGAGGGCCGAGGTGGGCGATCACACTTGCGGCTGGCTCATCGATCTTTATCTTCGGCACCTCTTCTTTGAACGCTCTGACACGGCGCTCGACCTCGGCCCGATCGGCGTCGGCGATCTGGGTCACGCTCCTTACGAGGCCGTCGCGGAAGCCGACGCGATAGCCGCGGTGCAGGTACGTGTATGTGACGGAGTGGTAGTGCCCGAAGCCGTAGTGCTCGTGCTCATCGATCATGTCGGGCGCACCGAGCGTGCGCAGCACCTGGTCCTTGCCGGTGATGGAGGAGAACTCGAACCCATCTGTCGTTCGATAGGTCGTGCACCCGGCCGCGAGGGAAACGACGCAGAGGAACAGGATTCGGGCGAGAGGGCGCATGCAGCCTCCATTGCTTCGTGGGCCACAGTTTATGACGCTGGCAATCGTGGCCCCCGCGTGACCGCGGGGGTTCTGTGTCA
>DASZWV010000327.1:0-8873 GCA_035546115.1 Phycisphaerales bacterium | reverse complement strand
TCGTGACCCGTTCCATCGAGACCGCCACCGAGCGAGACCTTGCCCTGATCGTCGTATCCGGTTCGGGTGGCGCCCGCATGCAGGAGTCCGGCCTGTCGCTCATGCAGATGGCCAAGACGAGCGCCGCCCTCGCGAGGCTCGACGACGCCGGCGGCCTGTTCGTGAGCGTGCTGACCGACCCCACGACCGGCGGCGTAACGGCAAGCTTTGCGATGCTCGGCGATGTGATCATCGCCGAGCCCAAGGCCCTCATCGGGTTCGCCGGGCCACGGGTGATCCAGCAGACCATCCGCCAGGAACTGCCCGAGGGCTTCCAGCGCAGCGAGTACCTCAAGAAGTCGGGCATGGTGGATCGCGTCGTGCCGCGGGCCGAACTTCGAACCGAACTCGCTCGAATCATCGACTACTCGGGACGCTGACCGACCTCCGAGTTTGGTCGAGCCCTCGGCGCCCCGAAATACCGGCATCCACGGAGGTTGGAGACGTTGTCGAGCTTTGGACGCACACGCCTGCCCGTCGGGGCGCCTGCGCCATGGTGGGGCTTCCTGCTCGCGGGCTTTGGCTACGGGGCGATGACGGCCCTGGCGTTCCCGCCCGTGGGCGTGTGGCCGCTCGCCCTGGTCGCCCTGATCCCACTCGTGTGGGCGGGTTGCAGAGCCGGCGGACGCACCCGCACGAGCGCCCTGCTCGTGATGCTCGGCGTCATGCCGATGCTCGTGCTCGAGCACTGGTGGCTGCTCGACGTGACCGGCGCGGGCATGCCGCTCCTGTGCCTCTACGTCGCCGCCTACCCCGCCTTGTTCGTCTGGATCATCGCGCACGCCCGGCGCGCCGATTGGGCGATTCCGATGAGCGTGATCGCGCCGATCGTGTGGACCTCGCTCGAGGTTCTGCGCGGCGAGATCGTGCTCACGGGCTACTGCTGGTTTCTGGCCGGGCATCCGCTCATCGAGAGTCAAGTTCTGAGCGCGCCGGCGGCCATCATCGGGGCCTATGGGGTCTCGTTTCTCGTCGCCGCCCTCGCGGGAACCGTCGTCGACGCCGCCGGCTGGTCGGGCATTCCCAGGAGCCGTGGCGCGATCGGGGCGACCGTGCTTCTCCTCGCTTGGCCCGCGCTCGGCCTGATGGGAGAGCTGGCATCGCGACCGTCGAGCCTGATTGGGAGCGGCGAGCGTGGTGTGCTCCGTGTCGCGGTCATCCAGACGAACGTGCCGCAGAGCAACAAGATGTTCTCCACGGCGATGGATCGGCTGGGCCAGCTGCGGCGGTTCATCGAACTCACTCGCCGGGCCGCTGTTCAGCGGCCTGCGCCGGATGTAATCTGCTGGCCCGAGACGATGTTCCCGGGTCCGGCGCTCAACGCCGAGGCGACCGAGGCGTTCCAAAGGGGCGACGTGCGCTTCCAGGCGGGCAAAGTGCCGTTCTCGGAGTTCGCCGAGGAGCTCACCGCCGCGCAGGCCGAGCTCGGCATCCCGATGCTCGTGGGAGCGGAGACTCGCGACGGAGACGTCCTCGCGGACCTCAACGCTTCGAGGCTCACGCACAGCAGCGTGTTCAACAGCGTCGTGCTCGTGGACCATGGCAGGGCGCTGGGCGGCGAGGGGCGCTATGACAAGGTCCGCCTGATGCCCTTCGGCGAGGTCATCCCATGGACGTCGTGGTGGCCGGGATTGCAGCGACTGGTGCTCGACGTGGCGGCCCAGGGCATGCGCTTCGACCTCTCGCCGGGCACGCGGGTGGGCGGCGTCCTCGTTCCGATCGGCCGCTCCACGTTCGGCGCAAGCCGGGTGCGCATCGCAACCCCGATCTGCTTCGAGGCGACCTGGGCCGGGCTGTGTCGCGATCTCGTTCGAGGGAACGGCGGGAATCGGTCCTCGCTGATGATCAACTTCAGCAACGACGGGTGGTTCGGCGGGTGGAACGCGGGCCGGAGGCAGCACCTGCTCGCGGCCCGCTGGCGATGCGTCGAGCTGGCGGTCCCGATGGTGCGCTGTGTCAACACGGGCGTGTCCTGCCAGATCGATCCGGCGGGCCGTATCGTGAACCAGCGTCTGCTGGAAGACGCCGCCGCTCCGGAGGGCGCAAACGCGAACGAACCAAGGCGAAACGCCCAGACCGAGGGAATCCTCATGGCCACGGTGCCGCTGGATCCCGGGCATACGCCCACCGTTTTCGAACGGGTGGGTCTGGTGCCGGCGTACATCGTGATGGTGGCTGGACTGGTGGGGGCGGGCGTACTCTGGCGACGCAGCAGACGCACCGGAGGGGTCTGAAGAAAGCGAGTCGAGGCACCAATGAGCCAGCAGATGAAACGATCGAATCTCGGGGCCACGGCGGCGGCACTGGCCGGCGCGGTCGGCATGACGTTGTTTGCCGGGTGCTCGCTGGGGAGCGGGAAGCGATCCTCCCGCATGCTCGACCAGCCCGCGAGCCAGAACGCCTCGAGGCCACGTTCGCAACCGTCGTCCTCGTCGAGCGCTTCGAAGCTGCCGCCCCTGAGCACGACCGAGAAGGCCGCGCTGCGAGAGAAGGCGCTCGCCCTCCTGGTGACGATGGCGCAGAACGGAACGCCGGAAGAGCGAGCCAACGCCCTCGAGGCGCTCGTTCAGACGCCGCAGCGTCTGGCGAGCGTCGCCGAGTCCGGTCTGACGGACCAGAACCTGGGAGTGCGAGCGGTCGCGGCGATGGCTGTCGGCAAGGCCAGGCTCGCGACGCTCGCGCCGCGCGTCCGTCCCCTGCTGCAGGACGAGAGCCCGTTCGTGCGGGCGGCCGCGATGTTCGCCCTCAAGCGCTTCGGGGCGAGCGTGGACATCTCGCCGCTCGCGGGGATGCTCTTCGATTCCTCGGCCCGCGTGCGGGCGCAGGCGGCCTACGTGCTGGGCGAGATGGGCGACAAGTCGGCGGTGCCGCTCCTGCGGGAGGCGCACAAGTCCCTTTCGGCTCGCGCCAATCCGACGGAGGTTCGTCTCTCGGATCTGCAACTCGCCGAGGCGCGCGTGAAACTGGGAGATGATTCGGCGCTCGCGGACGTGCGCTCGGCGCTGTTCCCCGCGAAGGAGGAAGACCTCGAGGCGGCGGTGCTCGCCGTGCAGATCATCGGCCAGATCAAGGACGCCGTGTCCGTCAACCGGCTGATCGAGCTAACCGCCCAGAAGGAGCCCGGCGGGCAGGAACTCCCCGGAGAGTTGCGGATGGCCGCCGCCAGCGCCCTGGCCCGCATGGGCCAGCCCCACGGGACGTACATCGCCCAGGAATACTTCCAGGGCGAAAAAGAATCCCTTCGGGCCCAGGCGGCCAGCCTCCTTGGCGACATCCAGCGGCCTGAAAACCTCCAGATTGTCTCCCGGTTGATGGAAGACCCCGATGGAAGGGTCCGAATCGCCGCCGCCGCTGCGGTTGTAAAGATCACTGACCGCGGCGAATGACTGGCGTTTTCGGAGCGGATTCGGCAAAGTTGTGAAAGTTGTCGGTTGGGAAGGGGTTTGGGGAATTGCTCCCCCCAGTTGACAGGGGGGCGGGGTATGGGGTATCACTTGCTCCCAAAATCGCCTCCGCACGCGTGTGAGTGGGCGAAATGAACGGTCTTTGTCCGTAGCCGCGAGAACTGACTCGCGATGCGGTGCGGATAGGTTGTCTCCACGATCGGCTTCGGCGAGTGCCGGAGAGTTCGTGCGAGCGAGCGAGGAGCTTTCCTGTGCACATCGTGACCAAGATCCTGATGGTGTTCTGCGCCGTGCTGAGCCTCGTTCTTGCCGCGCTCACTATGGCCTACACGGCCAACGCGGGAGCGCTCAAGGCGAGCATCAACGCGGAACGGAACGCGGCCAGCGCCGCTCGTACCAGCGCCAGCGCAATGGTCGGAGAGGCGAAGGACGCCGCCGCGGCCAAGGAAAACCAACTCAAATCGATGACGGCGCAGTTGGCGCAGGAGCGCTCGAAGGTGGCGCAGCTCGAGGCCGACAACACCGACCTGAAGTCCCAGGTGACCAAGGCCCAGGCCGATGCGCAGAGCCTTATCAATCAGATGTCGGGCGACCGGGCGACCGTCCAGACCCAGGCCAAGCTCATCAGCCAGTACCGAGACGAGGTGACGCACCTCCGCGAGACCATGCTCGATACCGAGAAGCGGAACATCGAGTTGACCGACAAGATCAACGACCTCTCCAGCGCCCGCGAGGTTCTCGAGCAGAACGCCCGGGCGCTCAAGGAGCAACTGGAGGAGACCAAGCTGAACCTCCAGGCGGCACAGCAGACCGGCGGCCTCGGGACAGGCGTGGTGGACATGGGCACCCGTTCGGCCAGCGCCGTTCGCGAGCTCCCGGGCCCCCTCGTTCGCGCCCAGGTCAGCGAGACTTTCAAGAGTGCCGCGGGCGACGACATGGTCGTCATCAATGAGGGTTCCAATCGCGGCCTCAAGGAGAACGTCAAGATGAACGTCATCCGCGGCGACACGTTCATCGCCACGATCGTCCTCACGACCGTCGAGCCCACGCGTTCGGTGGGCAAGGTTTCGCTCGTTCGAACCGGTGCTGTTCAGAACGGCGATACCGTGCTGAGCCGCCTCGACTGATTCGCATCCGTCCCGAACCGCTCCAAATCCATAGGCCATCGACACCCTCTCCCCGAGGGCGACCGGAAGGAATCGCAATGAGTCAGTTCGGAATGCAAATGCCCGCCGGCCAGCTCCAGCGTGGGGCGAGCATGAACGTGTACACGGGTCTGCTGTTCGTGGCCGTGGTCGCGCTCATCGCCGCGAGCGCGTTCGTCTACGTCCAGGCCAGCATGATCGGGCCCGACGGCAACGCGCTGGGCAGCTACGAGCTCAAGCCGGATGGCACGTACGACACAGCGAAGTTGCCGAAGTGATTCGCGCCGATGCGCCGTGACGTGGGTCGCGATAGGCATGAGCTCGATCAGGCGGTCGGCGTGCGACCGGCAGCCGGCGACGGACGGGATGGGCAGATCCGGTCGCCAGCCAGGCTCCGGCTTGACCCTCGCCCGCGGCGACCTACATTTCCTCCCCGCAACTCGCTGCAAAGGCAGCGGCGGAGACATCCAGGGGCGGTAGCTCAATTGGTTAGAGTACCGGACTGTCGATCCGGTGGTTGCGGGTTCGAGTCCCGTCCGCCTCGCTTGAAGAATACCCCTAGTTCGCTAGGGGTGTTTTGTTTTTTGCAACACCACTCTCCGACGCGAGACTTGCTTGCGATCGTCCACGAGCCGCCCCCGGAATCGTCAAAAACCGGCCGGTCCTTGGGTGATGGCTGCCGTTTTGGGTTTGCCCTACAGATATTTCCGGGATCAAGGGGTGGGCCGAGACAACCTGCCGGCCCGACGCGCCGACGGTTCTGCTGCCAGGTCGAGCAGGTCCGCGACCGTGCGATGGCCTTCCAAGCGGTGCCGCAGGTGGGTTTGGGCGTTGATCTCGTAGACGTTGCGCCGTCCCTTACGCTGGCGGCTGATGACACCAGCCTTTTCAAGGTCGAGCACGATCCGCTGAACTGCGCGCTCCGTGACGCCGACCATCTCCGCCACATCACGAAGGCGGATGTTCGGGTTCCGGTGGAGGCAGACCAGCACGTGTGAGTGATTGGTCAGGAACGTCCAGCCCTGGGGCTCGTTCGGTCGGGTGTCGCTGGTGCGATGTCGCGGGCGGAGGGCGCTTGACATGAACAAGTATACCGATAGTATTTACACGAAATATTTGTCGTGATTTCTTCGTCGTATTGAGCTGCAATCCAAACTCAAGGAACTCGCCCCATGACACCCGTCCCGGCCACGGCCCAGACCTTCCAGACCGCCGCCTCTGCAAAGCCTGCACCGATCACGGTCGCCCGCGGCGACGGAATCGGGCCAGACATCATGGGCGCAGTGCTCTTTCTGCTGGACCAGGCCGGCGCGGCCCTCGATCTCGAGCACATCGAGGTGGGTCGGAGCGTCTACGAGCGGGGCAACACCGCCGGCATCGAGCCGGACGCCTGGGCAAGCCTCCGGCGGACCGGGATCCTCCTCAAAGCGCCGATCACGACGCCTCAAGGCAAGGGGTACAAATCACTCAACGTGACCATCCGCAAGACACTGGGGCTCTTCGCCAACGTCCGCCCGTGTCCGACGTATCACCCCTTCATCCCAACCGCTCATCCCGGGATGGATGTCGTCATCATCCGCGAGAACGAGGAGGACACGTACGGCGGTATCGAGCATCGGCAGACGCCCGAGGTCACCCAGTGCCTCAAGCTCATCACGCGTCCCGGCTGCGAGAAGGTCGTCCGCTACGCCTTCGACTACGCCCGCCAGCAGGGCCGACGCAAGGTGACCTGCTTCGTGAAGGACAACATCATGAAGATGACCGACGGTCTCTTCCACGAAGTGTTCGACCGGATTGCCGCGGAGTATCCGGAGATCAAGTCCGATACTCGCATCGTCGATATCGGCTCGGCTCGCCTGGCCAAGGATCCGACGCAGTTCGACGTGGTTGTGCTGCCGAACCTCTACGGCGACATCGTCTCGGACATTGCCGCGGAGATCGCCGGCTCGGTCGGCATCGCAGGCTCAGCCAACATCGGCGATCACTGTGCGATGTTCGAAGCGATCCACGGCTCGGCGCCGGACATTGCGGGCAAGGGCGTGGCCAACCCGTCGGGCCTGCTGCACGCCGCAATCCTCATGCTCGACCACATCGGCCAGGCCGATGTCGCCGAGCGTCTGCACAACGCCTGGCTGCGCACCATCGAGGATGGCGTCTTGACCGCCGACATGTGCTCGCGGCAGGCAGGGGGCCGGTACGTCGGCACCGACGCCTTCGCCCACGCGGTTGCCAACCGCCTCGGGCAGATGCCCCAGAAACTCCCGACGGCCGTCCACCGCCAGATCGGCCGCCCCGCCCGCACGCCCGGCGCCGTCCGCCTCGCACGCCCTGCCAAAGAACTGCTTGGAGTCGATGTCTTCCTCGACTGGGACGAGCCCGGGCGCGATCCCGCCACCCTCGGCGCGATGCTCGAGACTCTGGCGGGGCCCGACCTGGCCCTGCGGATGATCAGCAACCGCGGAACCAAGGTGTATCCCAACGGCCATCCCGAAACGTTCTGCACCGATCACTGGCGATGCCGGTTCTTCGGCGCCGCCGGCGGAGCCGTCAGCCACGAGCAGGTTCTCGCGCTGCTCGGCAGGATCAGCGCTCGCGGACTCGACTTCATCAAGACCGAGCACCTGTACACCTTCGACGGCAAGCCCGGCTACTCCCTCGGCCAGGGAGAATGAGCGACACGTCGGTCAGAGGAGGCCTCAAACCGATTCGGCCCCGGCAGGTGGCGCTGAGAGCCCCGGCGTGAAAGGCGGCAGAGCTTGCCGGAGCGCGCCCTGCCGGTGCTCGAAGATCCTCTTCACGTCGCGGTTGATCATCAGCGGGTGGGTCAGCCAGGCCAGCGGGGCGCGGTACTCGACTTCATCGACCACCCGCGTCCCCTCCGGGCACGCCTCGAAGCGATGGGTGTGGTGCCACCAGCGATAGGGCCCGAGCGCCTGCACGTCCGCGAACGCGTTTGGTGGGTCCCAGTGCTCGATCTCGGTTCGCCATCGAAGCGGAACACCACGGACCCGGATGCGGTAGTCGATCAGAACGCCCTTGCGCATCGGGATCGGCGTAGGCGTGAGAATGCGGAATCCAACCCAGGGCGGAGTAAGCCGATCGAGATTGCGGGCGTCGGAAAAGAAGCCGAACGTCTCATCGGGCGTGCGCGACACGATGGTCTCGCACCGGAGCAGCTTTACACCGGTTCGCGGTCGACGCAAAGGCGCACCCTCTCCCACAGACTCCGCCCGTTCACAGAGCCCTCCGAGCATGCTCTCAAACACGGGTCCGTGCACGGGATACACCGTCCACCAGTACGCCAGCCCGAGCAGTCCCTTTGGCCGGAATGTCGCGCTCTGGACGATCAGGGTCCGGCCGCCGGGGCTTGGCTCAAGACGCCACCGCAGGCGCGCTTCGCCGGGTAGCCGCATCTCGGCGACGAGTTCCAGGGACCGCTCGGGCTCAACGCCCGCCACCCTCCAGAAGTCCAGAGCGTCGCCATACCGCAGCACGGCCGGGTCCCGCCGACCGCGACGGAGGCCCGGTCCCCCGATCATCCGATCGAGCGCTCCCCGAAGACGCCAGAGCAGGCTGGAGCCAAAGTAGCCGTTCTCGCCGCCGATGCGGCTGAGCGCTTTGAACACCTCGTGGGGAGGGGCCCAGGCGATTCGCGCTCGCTCGTCCCTGAACTCGGTCCCTCCCGCCCAACCGGGATCTCCGGGCATCGTGCCCGCGTCGGACCACGCGGTGGGGGTGCGGCCGGCGCGGTGGACGGCCACCGCCCGTTGTATCGCTTCGCGCACCGAGAGGAGCGGACCGGGCATGAGTCGGGCCGCCCGGTCGTCGCGGCACACCATGCGATTGCGCAGCCCCTCGGCCAGCGGGCGCGCCAGTTGGCGGCCGATTGGCGTTACCAGATGGATCCACCGGCTGCTGAGGCCCGGGCTGAGCACGCCAACCGGGATCACCAGCCGACGAGGCAGGCCCAGTTCGCTCGCCATGATCCTCATGAGGTCGTGGTAGGTGACCAGGTCGGGGCCGCCGATATCGAGAGTCTGCGACGCAGTTTCCGGAATGCTCAGCGTCTCGACCAGATACCGCACGACATCTCGGATGGCGATCGGCTGACTCTGCGTGCGCACCCAGCGAGGCGTCACCATCACGGGAAGCCGCTCCACCAGGTATCTGAGGATCTCGAAGCTCGCCGAGCCCGAGCCGATGATCATCGCGGCGCGAAGCGTTGTGAGCGGGACGCCGCCCTCACGCATCGCTTTTTCCACATTGCGTCGGGATGCGAGATGCT
>DASZWV010000326.1:0-11803 GCA_035546115.1 Phycisphaerales bacterium | reverse complement strand
TCGGGACTGGCGATCCGAGACCTCGCCAACCACTTCCTGACGGCCAAGCAGCGCCGGGTTGTTTCGGGGGACAGCCGTCCTGATCTTTCCCGCAAGCGAACGACTCTTCGCGGTAACGTTTGGGTATGGGCGAAAACTGCTTTCGGACGCCGCCCTGGAGTCTGACTTCGGCCTACGAACAGCGCTGCATCTGTGCGAGCCGACGACGCTCCGAGCGGTGAACTACCGCACGATCGAAGAGCGAACTCGAATCGGAAGGGTTCAACTGAGCGATGGAAACGTCAACGCATTCAGAATGGACCTCGACACGGACCTTCGGCTATGTGCTTCTCGGGGCTGATGCCGCTAACCCGGCGGATGGCTTGCCGTTCTACAGCAAATTGAATCTCAAAAAACACATCCAGGGTCTGCTAGCGATGCGGAATCGCGTTGGGATCATCGGTATCTAGCGCCCCGCCAGCGGCAAACAGAAAGGACTCTGCTCATGGCACGCGCCGACCACCTCTTCGTTCAGTGCCCCGGCTTTACGCATCACGGAATCGATTTCGGCGATGGGACCCGAGGACTGGGCGGGTTGGGAACCGCGGGGCATTTCGGCAGTGCGGCTGCGGGCGAAATACCCTTGCATGACGGGAAAAGTTTGGTATTCTAGAGACACGGGCAATCCGCCCGTCCGCCTCTTCCCTCCCGATGGCGCCGCCGAGATCGCGGCCATGACTGCACAACAGAGGATTCGCACCCTGCCAGCGAAAGGCCCGGCATGACATCGCGCATCCTGGTACATCTCCGGCACAATGTTCTCGCGTGTGTGTGCACTCTGGGAGTGCTGGCCGGTGTGGCGCGCCCGTGCGCCGCGGCTACGGTGGTTTATGTAAACGCGGCGGCCCCGGCGGGCGGGAATGGGACGACGTGGGCGACCGCCTACGACACGTTGCAGGGTGGATTGCAAGCCGCGGCCGCTCTCAGCCAAGGGAGCAACGCGGGTGTCGATGTGTGGGTGGCGCAGGGGACGTACAAACCGGACACGGGCCCGGGGCAGATTCCGGGCAATCGCGATGCGGTGTTCACGGTGGACTGGTCGGTGTCGGTGTACGGAGGGTTCGCAGGCACCGAGACCACGCTGCTGGGGCGGGACATCGATGCGCATCCGACCGTTCTGAGCGGCGACCTCGCCGGAGACGACGGGCCGAACTTTGCCAACATGACCGACAACTCGCGCACGATTCTCCAGATGGGGGGATCGGGGCCCATCTCGGGGTATGTCCGCGTGCTGGATGGGCTGGTGTTCCGGGGCGCGATGAACGATCAGACAGGCTATGGAGTGGTCGGCGGTGACAAGGTCTCTCGCTGCAAGTTCTTCGCGAACTGGGCCGGGTATCACCCGTCGTTCTATGGCGGTGGGCGGGTGGAGAACTGCATCTTCGTCGGGAACGGCGGCGGTGGCGGCGGGACGATCGGCCCGGGGGGAGAGGCCGTGAACTGCGTGTTCTCCGGCAACTCCTGCACGATTCCGTCGTGCGGGGGCGGTGTCACCGTCGGCCCCACGCCCGGCGTAACAACGAAGATCTGCAACTGCATCGTCGCCAACAACACGTCCAACGGGCTCTGCAGCGGACTGTACATCAACGGATATGGACGCGCGGACGTCATCAACTGCGCGATCTACGCGAACAACTTGGTCGCGGACAATCCGGTGAGCAACGTGAACCTGGACGTCAACGTGGCCAACTCGACGGCGCTGTCTGTGCAGCGATTCGGACCGGGCACGACCCAGTATTTCAGCCCGCTCTCCACGCCCCCGAGCGCGTTTACGAACCCGACGGGGGTGGATGGCGTGTTCGGCACGCTGGACGATGACTATCACCTCGTCGCGGGGTCGCCGTGCATCGACGCGGGGTCGTTGTACACGGGCGACGCCTGTTGCCCGGTGTATGTGCCGGCGGACGTCCAGGCGGACCTGGCGGGGAACCAGCGGGTGGTGGATGGCAACGGTGACTTCGTGCCGACGATCGACGTGGGGCCGTACGAGTTCGGCGCCGCACCGTTCACCGGGCGGCTGTACGTGCGCACGCAGCCGACGATCAACCCGGATGGATTGTCGTGGGCGACGGCGTACAACAACCTGCAGGATGCGCTGGTGTGGGCCGCGTCTCCGCCGCACCAGATCACGGAGATCTGGGTGGCGGCGGGGACGTACAAGCCGGCGGGAGCGGGGGGATCGAGGAGCGCGTCGTTCGGGCTGATCGATGGAGTAGCCATTTACGGCGGATTCGCGGGCAACGAGACGGATGTGTCCCAGCGAAACATCGCCGCCAACCCCACCATCCTTTCCGGCGATCTGAACTCCAACGACAACGGCGATCTCAATCGCGACGACAACTCGGAGACGGTTGTCGCCGCGCAGGGGGTGTCGCCCTCGGCGATCCTCGACGGGTTCATCGTGAGCGCCGGCGGCGGGGACGGCGTGACCAACGAGGGGGGCGGGCTGCTGGTTCGTGATGCGTCTCCCACGATCCGCAACTGCGCCTTCCAGGACTGCCGCTCGTCCTATGACGGCGGCGCGGTGATCGTCAGGATCAACTCGGGGTCGAGCAATCCCTTCTTTGATCACTGCACATTCCAGCGGAGCCGGACCACCGGCGGCCTCGGAGGAGCTGTCGAGCTGGTCGCATCGTCCGGCGCGTTCGTCGATTGCCTCTTCAGCGACAACGCGGCGGCGGACTCGGGCGGCGCGTTCACCGCGAACGGTTCTTCGGTGAGCCTGATCCGGTGCGTCTTCCAGCGCAACCAGGCCGTTGGCAAGGGGGGCGCCATTTACTCCAAGGCGTACCAGGGAACTCCGTCGAGCATCGAAGCGCTCGACTGTTCGTTTCTGGGGAACACATCCGCGAGCGGTGGGGCGGTGCTCTCGAACGGTTCGCCCTTCGACGGCATCGGATGCTTGTTCGTCGGAAATGTCAGTTCGATGAGCCCGGGTGGGGCGCTCAGCCAGCGGATTGGAAACGTGAGACTCATTAACTGCACTTTGGTGGAGAACAGCACGCTGCAACCCAGCGCGACCGGTGGCGGCGGGGCCAGCGTCGATTCCAGCGACTCTCTGGGCAACACGGGGCCCGCCACGCTCACAGCCACCAACTGCCTGCTGTGGGGGAACACTTCGGCCGGGAGCATCACAACCGAGCGAGCGCAGCTCGACACGCGTGGATCTCAGTCATCGGCCTCTGTGAGCTACACGTCACTGCAGGGCTGGGGCACGATCGCTGGGGCGGGGAACAACGCATCCGATCCGCAGTTCCTCCGCATGCCCTCGAGCGGCGCGGACGCAACATGGGGAACGCCCGACGACGACTTTGGCGATCTTCGTGTTGCGGTCGGGTCTTCCGCGATCGATT
This sequence comes from Phycisphaerales bacterium, assembly GCA_035546115.1. Classification (GTDB taxonomy): domain Bacteria; phylum Planctomycetota; class Phycisphaerae; order Phycisphaerales; family UBA1924; genus UBA4658. Next base: position 8,411 of record DASZWV010000326.1, on the reverse strand, counting down.
CGGGGAACGCGGCCATCTTCACCGCGGCCAACGGCCTGAACGACCCGTTCGACATCAACGCGAACGGGGACACCTCGGAGGCATTTCCCCTCGACCTCCTCGGCTTCCCCCGCTTCGTCGATGATCCCAGCGTTGCGAACACGGGTATCGGCACGCCCCCCGTCGATCGCGGCTGCTACGAGTCCCAGGTGAACTGCACCACGTGCCCCGGGCCGCGGGAGTGGCGGTCTCCGCTTGGCGGCGCGTTCGACTTCGCCGGCAACTGGTTCCCCTCGGTGCCGCAGGCGAACCATGACACGCTGTTCGAACTGTCTTCGAGCTACACGGTCACGATTCCGGCGGGCCAGAATCTCGCCACCAACTCGGCGACGTTCAGCGCGGGGTCGGTGATGCTCGATCTGGGCGGCGGGTCGCTGACGGAGAGCGCGATCTCGGACACCTCGCTGACCGTGGGCAATCTGCTGTACTCGCCCGCGACGCTGAGCCTGACGCACGGCACGCTGAGCGGGGTGGATGCCCGCATCGGGTCGGAGCCGGGATCGATCGGAACGGTAAACGTCGGCGCGGGCGCGCTGCTCACGACCACGCGATCGCTCACGGTCGGGTTCCAGGGCGATGGGGAGATGAACGTCACGGGCGGCGGGCACGTGTTCTGCCGCGATGCGAGCGTGGGGGACCAGGCGACCTCGCACGGGACGGTGAGCGTCTCGGGCGCCGGCTCGAGCTGGCAGATCCCGTTCTTCCTCATCATCGACAACGGGTCGGTGAACGTGTCGTCGGGCGCATCGGTGACGACCGGCTTCGGCACGTTCCTGTTCAACGGCGGGACGATCTCCGGCGACGGCGCGATCAACGGGCCGGTCGTGAACTTCGGCGCGATCAGCCCGGGCAACTCGCCGGGAACGCTCACGATCAACGGTTCGTACGAGCAGGTGGGGCAGATCGTCGGGCTGGGCGACTCCTCCGGCCAGCTCATCGCACAGGTGGCCAGCCCGACGAGCTACGACAAGCTGCAGGTGAACGGGACGGCGACGCTGGGCGGGGGCCTCACCGTGTCGCTCATGAACAACTACATCCCCGACCCGATGACGCCCTTGAACCTGCAGGTGGTCTCGGCCACGGGTGGCCTGCTCGAGCGGACGCTCAACGATGCGGGGGCGCTCTCGTCGGGGTCGTTCGATGTGGTGTTCTTCCCCGCGCTGCCGCCGGTGGTGGTGAACAACGTGCAGCATCTGAACTACTTCACGGCCGCGGTCAGCGGGACGCGCGGCCCCGGCACCGGGACGATCACCATCGGTCTGGGCGACCTGGGCGGGGCCTCGCCGACGTTCAATCCGGCCCAGCCGTTCGATCTGAGCAACCCGCCGTCGAACATCGCGGTGGGGGACCTCAACGGCGATGGGCTGCCGGATGTGGCGGTGACGATCCCCGATCCGAACAACCCGGACTCCTCCACCGGCGTGGTGCAGGTGCTGTTCAACCAGGGCGGGGTCGGCACGCTCTGGGCGGGCTTTGCGCCCTACCTGCCCAACGACGCGACGCACCCGATCCCGCCGATCGCCGTGGGGATCAAACCGGGCGCGGCGTGCATCGCCACGCTGGACCCCGCGCTGAACGCCCGCAACGACCTGATCGTCGCCAACACGGGGAGCAACACGCTCTCGATCCTGCGGCTCAACACGAGCAACCCCTCGGCGCCCACCATGGACCTCATGGCCAGCCCGAGCACCGATCCCGAGCCGGTGGACGTCGCCGCGGCCGATTTCACGGGCCACGGCAACGCCGCGACGATCATCGTGGTGGCCTGCGACGGCGGGCCGACGACCTCCACCGGCTCGCTGATGATGATGGGCAACATGACGCCCGCGGGCGGCGGGCTGGCGTTTGTGCCGCGGACGGTGCCGCTGAACCCGGGGACAAAGCCCGGGCACGTGCTGCCGTTCAACCCGGACAACGACAAGGACCTGGACATGGTGGTCTCGACGCGCACGAGCAGCGGCGGGGGAACGAGCGGGGGCGGCGCCTCCATCGCGGTGTTCACCAACGGGCACGACCCGGGCGCGCCGGCTCCGGTGCAGGACTTTGCCGACCTGTTCACGGGCAATCCCCCGCCGCTCACGCCGGTGGTGGTGCCGGTGGGCGATGGGGCGGCAGGGGCGGGGCAGGTGCTGGCTGGGCGGATGGCGCACACATCCATGAGCGTGCCGGCGGGCAAGCACGAGGATGTGATCACGGTGAACACGCAGGGCAACTCGGTCTCGGTGGTGATCAACACGACGGCCGACCAGGACGCCCCGACGTTCGCGCCGGCGGTGGACTACCACTTCGACGCGGCGGGCCCGCCCGGGGTGACCTCGGCGACGGCGCCGCTCTCGGCGGCGCTGGTGGACCTGGACAACAACCAGGCGCTGGACCTCGCGGTGGTGGCCACCAGCGGGGGCTCGCGGGTCATCAAGGTGCTGCGCAACGACTCCACGACGGGGGCGACCACGGGCGTGCACGTGGTGCTGGCGCAGATGCCCGATTCGACGGTGAGCCTGCCCGACGGGACGCAGCCGATCGCGGTGGTGGCGGCGGATGTGGATGCGACGGGCCAGAGCGACCTGGTGACCATCAACGTGCCGTGCACGGGCTGCCGCCAGCCGATCCCGCCGAGCGTGCAGACGATCCCCAACGCCCTGCCCTCGCCGGCGCAGCTGCTCGGGGCCTGCTGCAGCGGCTCGTCGTGCATCGTGGTTCAGCCGGTGGACTGCGCCGGGGCCCACCAGCGATTCGCGGGCTCGGGCGCGGCGTGCAACGCCCCGGGCGTGCCGAACACGCCCTGCTGCATGGGAGACTTCGAGCAGAACGGCGGCCTGAGCGTGACCGGGGACATCTTCGGCTACCTCAACGCGTGGTTCGCCGGGAACCTCCAGGCCGACACGAACTCCGACGGGCACCTGGCCGTGCAGGACATCTTCGAGTTCCTCAACGCGTGGTTCGCCGGGTGCTAGTGGTCTGAGTCAGAAGAACGTGCACAATGGCGCAACCGGCGTGTGCGGTGGTGCGGATCTCCTACAAAGGAGCACCGCATGGGCCGATCCGCAACCGCGTTGACGTTGACCGATGAAGAGCGTTCCGAGCTTCGAGGCTGGGCGCGGCGTCCCTCTACGGCTCAGGCCCACGCGCTTCGCGCTCGGATCAATCTGGCGTGCGCCGAGGGGGCGAACAACGGCGAGGTCGCCGAAGAGGTCGGGGTGACGCGGCAGACCGTGGGAACGTGGAGGCGACGATTCGTTGAGCGGCGACTCGATGGCCTGGTCGATGCTCCGCGTCCCGGGGCGCCGCGCACGATCACCGACGAGCACGTCGAGCGGGTCATCGCCACGGCGCTGGAGCAATCGCCCAAGGACGCGACGCACTGGACCACACGGTCCATGGCCGAGGCGACCGGACTGAGCCAGAGTTCGATCAGCCGCATCTGGCGGGCCTTCTCTCTCCAGCCTCACCGCAGTGAGACCTTCAAGCTCTCCAACGACCCGCTGTTCGTGGGCAAGGTCCGCGACATCGTTGGCCTGTACCTGAATCCGCCCGACAAGGCGCTGGTGCTGTGCGTGGACGAGAAGAGCCAGATGCAGGCCCTGGAGCGGACGCAGCCGCTCTTGCCGATGCGTCCGGGTGTGCCCGAGCGCCGCACGCACGACTACGTGCGACACGGCACGACGACCTTGTTCGCGGCGCTGGACGCCAGGACCGGCAGGATCATCGGCAAGTGCTACCGACGCCACCGGGCGGCGGAGTTCGTCAAGTTCTTGCGTCTGATCGACGAGTCGGTCCCCTCGAACCTGGACGTACACCTGATCCTGGACAACTACGCCACGCACAAGACCCCCGTGGTCAGGCGTTGGCTGGCCCGACATCCGCGCTTCCACGTGCACTACACGCCGACCTACGCGTCGTGGATCAACCTGGTCGAGAGCTGGTTCGCCGTTCTGACCAACCGTCGGCTGCGCCGCGGCAGCTTCACCTCGACTCGCCAACTCGAAGCCGCCCTCGCCGCCTACCTCGACGCCAGCAACACCGCCCCGACCCCATTCCAATGGACCAAGACCGCCGACGACATCCTCAAAACGGTCAAGAGATTCTGCCTGCAGACTTCTGACTCAGACCACTAGGTCGGAGCCGAGCGGCGCGAGGCGGCGGGGTGCATGTCCGATCGCGAGTTCGTCAATGCTGTTGCACCGGGGGGCGTGCCCCCGTCGGCTCTGATGGTCGGCGTTCGTTCGTGCCGCGTGTGGGCCTGTGTAGCAAGAGAAGGGAACCAACAAAAGCCCCGGTCCGTACCCCTTCCAAAGTCCTTTTTCCGGGACCTTGCCCGTTCTTTCTGCACTCATTGTGAGCCCGACCGACAAGTCTCTTGTTCCTGCCCTCGCGCGTGGCACGCTTCAGGCCCATTCCTCTGTCTCCCGGGGGGCTTGGCGATGTCCGCCGCACAACCACGAGAAGACCGCATGACCGCACCGGCCAAGACGCTCCGACTTGCCTCGTCACCGCGTGCGCATGTGGCGATCGCGCTGTTTGCCGGCCTTGCCCTTGGGGCGGCGGCCCTGGCGCAGGTTCAGCCGGGATCGCTTCCGCCGGCGGGTTCGCATCCCGGAGACGACGACGGACCGGGGATGCCGTTCTTCGATGCGCGTCTCGGGCCCGACGAGTGGCCGCTCCGGACCGTGGCCGCGAAGGTGGAGGCGCGGAACGCCAAGGATGCGGCCCGCGCGGCCGAGATCGCTCGCATGAGGTCCGCCATCGCGGACCTGGCCATCGATGATTCGCCGATCCTGGGCACGCCCATCTTCGTCCGCTCGACCTCGACGTTTCTGACCAAGGGCGCCGGGAAGGGCAACTCGCTCGCAGAGTCGATGGCGGTGGTCCGCTCGTACCTCGCCGACCACGCGGCGCTGTTCGAGATCGATCCGAAGGAAATCGACACGGCCCGGATCGAGCGCAACTACACGACCGACCACAACGGCCTGCGGCACCTGACGTTCAAGCAGACGCTCGGTGGGGTGGACCTGTTCGACTGCGAGATCCGCGCGAACGTTGCGCCCGATGGATCGCTCATCAACATCGGCTCGACGATGCTCCCGCGGCCGGCGGGGGATTTCTCGGTTCCGGCCCGGGTCTTTGATGATGCGAGCGCGATCATCATCGCCGCGGCCAACGTGGGCACGAAGATCGAACTCAACGACGCCCCGCGCCCCGCGGGCGAGCCGCAGGGACCGTCGCTCAGGCGATCGTGGCTGCCGCACCACGCGCTCCGCCCTTCGGAAACGGTGACGACCGAGCTTGTGTACTTTCCGCTGGATCGCGACACCATCCATCCGGCGTGGAGCGTGCTGGTGCCGACGATCGGCGTCGGGCACACCTACGAGATCCTCGTCGATGCGGTGGATGGGTCGATCCTGAGGCGGCACGACCGGCTGGTGTGGGACACGACGCAGCCGGCGACGTTCAACATCTACCCATCCGACGGCGTCGCGCCGGGCTCGCCGGGGTGGGCGAATCCGATCTCGACGCAGTTCCCGGTTGTGCCGCGGACGATGCTCCTCATGAATCCGGCGGATTGGAGCGGGCCGTCGCCCAACGGGTGGATCAGCGATGGGGGCATGGAGACGCTCGGCAACAACGTCGATGCGCACACGGACCTGAACGACGACGACACGGTGAGCGGCGCGGACCTGCCCCGACCCAACGGCGGGGCGTCGCGGGTGTTCGACTTTCCGCTGGACCCGACGCAGGACCCGAGCACGTACCGCGACGCCTCGGTGACGGAGCTCTTCTTCCGGGCCAACTGGTACCACGACCGGCTCATGGCGCTGGGCTTCGACGAGGCGGCGGGGAACTTCCAGACGACCAACTTCACCGGCCAGGGTGTGGACAACGATGCCGTGCAGGCCGACTGCCAGGACTCGGCGACAAACTCGGCCACGAGCTCGAACCGCAACAACGCGAACTTCAGCACCGGCGGCAACGACGGCTCGTCGGCGCGCGTGCAGATGTACATCTTCACCGGCCCGACGCCCGACCGCGACGGCTCGCTCGACGGCGACATCGTGTACCACGAGCTGACGCACGGCACGTCGATCCGGCTGCACCACGGGCTCTCGGGCACGCAGCCGGGCGGTATGGGCGAGGGATGGTCGGACTATTTCGGCGTCTCGCTTCTGGCCGAGCCCACGGACGATCCGGACGCGAACTACTGCACGGGCGGGTACACGACGTACCAGCTTTGGGGCTCGGGGTACACGACGAACTACTACTACGGGATCCGGCGGTATCCGTACTCGACGAACCTGCTGAAGAATCCGCTGACGTACAGGTTCATCGATCCGAACCAGCTCGCGTATCCATCGACGGCCATGGTGCCGCGGAACACGAACATCACATCGTCGGCGAGCGAGGTGCACAACATCGGGGAGGTGTGGTGCAACGTGCTGCTGGAGGGGCGGGCGGCGCTGTGGAGCGTGCACGGGTTCGCGGGCAACCAGCGGATGATGCAGCTGGTGATCGACGGGATGAAGGTCTCGCCGCAGAACCCGAACATGGTGCAGGCGCGGGATGCGATCCTGCAGGCCGACCAGGCGGACTATGGCGGGGCGGACTTTCTGACGCTGTGGAACGTCTTCTCGAAGCGCGGGCTCGGCCCCGGCGCGGCGAGCCCGGGCGGCACGTCGGCCGCCGGCGTCGTCGAGTCGTACGACTCGATCGTGAACGCCACCTTCGCCTATCCGGACGGGCGGCCGACCCACCTCGCGCCCGGCGTGCCGACGACCTTCCGCGTGGACATCACCGGCACGTTCCTCTCGCTGTTGCCGGGAACGGCGAGCCTGCACGTCTCGGTCGGCGGCGGGCCGTACGCGGTGATCCCGCTGGTGCCCGTCGCGGGCGGGAGCGACGGTGAGTACAACGCGAGCATCCCGGGGCAGCTCTGCGGCGCGAGCGTCTCGTACTACTTCTCCACGGACACGTCGCAGGGCGTGAAGACCGATCCGGCGACGGCGCCCGCGCCGGTGTACTCCGCCGTGATCGTGAGCGATACCCAGCCGGGCGTCGTCTCCGACGGCTTCGAGACCGACGCCGGCTGGACGGTCGGGCCGAACACGGCGACCACGGGTCTCTGGCAGCGCGCGACGCCGCAGGCCACGGCGGCCCAGCCGGGCTCGGCGCACGCGGGGACGCTGTGCTGGGTGACCGATCCGAACGCGGGCTCCGGCGTGGGTTCGTTCGACGTGGACGGCGGGTACACCACGCTGGTGAGCCCGGCGTACGACCTGCACGCGTACTCGGACGCGACGGTGTCGTACTACCGCTGGTATTCCAACGGCGCGGGCTCCAACGCGTACACCAACTCGTTCCGCGTCTCCGTGTCGGTGGACAACGGGACGACCTGGACGCCCGCCGAGACCGTCGGGCCAGGGAGTTCGAGCGATCCGAACACCAACCCGGGCTGGATTCTCGCCTCGTGGAGCTTCGCGTCGCTCGGGCTCACGCCGACCTCCACCGTCAGGGTGCGCTTCGTGGCGGACGACGCGACCGGCGCGATCGTCGAGGCCGCGATCGATGACTTCGCGATCGACGGCGCATCGTGCACCGGCGCGGTGTGCCGGCCCGACTACAACACCGACGGAGTCGTCACGGTGCAGGACATCTTCGACTTCCTGAACGGGTGGTTCGTGAGCGCCCCGAGCGCGGACTACAACACCGATGGAGTCGTCACGGTGCAGGACATCTTCGATTTCCTGAACGGGTGGTTCGCGGGATGCTGAGGGCTTTCGCGGCGCCCCGCGGGCCGCGGCGGGTCGGGCGCTTCACCTGCGCTGCTCCTGCTCGCCGGTGATGAGCCGCGCGCCGCGCTGGAAGAGGATGTACTCCCACGCCCACGCGATGACCACCATGATGCGGCTGCGGGCCCCGATGAGGTAGAAGATGTGCACGCTGGCCCAGAGCAGCCAGGCGATCAGCCCGGCGAACTTCAGCCCGCCGATGACCGCCACCGCGCGGGCCCGCCCGATCGTCGCCAGCAGGCCCTTGTCGAGATAGCGGAATCGCTCGTCGGGGAGCGGCTTGCCCCGGGCTCGCGCGGCGATGACCCGCGCCGCGTGCCGGCCCATCTGCATCGCGGCGGGGGCGATGCCGGGCACCGGCTCGCCGGTCTTCTCGTCCTTCACGACGGCCAGGTCCCCCATCACGAACACGTCCGGCAGGCCCGGGACCGCGAGGTTCGGCTCGACGGGCACGCGCCCTGCCTTGTCGAGGTCCACGTTCAGCCCGGCGGTCAGGCCGCGCTCGGCCGCGACGCCCGCGGCCCAGAGGACGCACCGGGCGTCGATCCGCTCCTGGCCGATCTTGACGCCGCGCTCGTCGATCTCGGTCAC
>DASZWV010000325.1:0-2839 GCA_035546115.1 Phycisphaerales bacterium | reverse complement strand
ATCGAATACGCCGTTCGCAACCTCGGCCGCTCGGCCGTGCGGCTCACGCTGAGCGTGTTCGGCGGGTTCATGGTCGTGCTCCTCGTGCTGGGGGCCGGCGGCTTCGTGCGGGGAATGACGCTCAGCCTGGGGGCGGCGGCCGATGAGCGGAACGTCCTCGTGGTCGGCGTCGGCAGCGAGGAGAGCCTGGAGCGGAGCGAGATCCCGGCCTCGACCGCCTCGGTGCTCCGGGCGAGCGTGCCGGGGCTCGGCGAGCGCATGGGCGTGCCGCTCGTCTCGGCGGAGGTGCACGCGCAGCTGCCGGTGGGCGTCGAATCGGCGGATCGTTCCGGGCGGCTCATTCTCGTCCGCGGCGTGACGCCGACGGCGCTCCTGGTGCACTCGCGCACGCAGATCGTGGAGGGGCGGTTCCCCGTGTCGGGGCAGGACGAGCTGCTCGCGGGAACACTCGCCCACGTCAAGCTCGGCGTTCCCGCGGCGGCGCTGGCGGTCGGCAAACGGGTCATGATCGAGGGGAGGGCGTGGACCATCTGCGGCAGGCTCGCCGCCCCGAACTCCATCATCGGCGGCGAGCTCTGGATGCCGCTCGCCGATCTCAAGGAGCTCACCAAGCGTGAGACCGACTCGTGCGTGGCGGTCACGCTCGACGGCGGAGCCGGGAGCGCCGAGTTCGCGGATGTGAGGGCCTTCTGCCGCCAGCGGCTCGATCTCGAGATCACCGCCATGCCCGAGGCAAAGTATTACAGCCGGCTCGCCGCGTTCTTCGCCCCCATCCGGGCGGTGACGTGGGTGACGGCGGGCCTGATCGCGCTGGGCGGCGTGCTCGGGGGGCTCAACACGATGTACGCGGCCTTCGCGTCGCGCGTGCGCGAGCTGGGGATGCTGCAATGCCTCGGCTACCGGCGGCTCGCCATCGTCTGGTCGCTCGTGCAGGAATCGTGCCTGGCGACCGCGACCGGCGGCCTGCTCGCCTGCGGGGCCGCGCTCTGGCTGCTCGACGGCGTCGCGGTGCAGTTCTCAACGGGGGCGTTCGGCCTTCGCATCGATCCGTTCGTGGTGATGCTCGGCGTCGCGACGGGGCTGGTTCTCGGCGTGCTCGGCGCGCTGCCGCCCGCGATCCGGTGCCTTCGCCTTCCCATTCCCGAGTCGCTCAAGTCCATCTGAAAAGGAGTCCATCATGATGAGGTTCGCCAATGTCGCCGCTCTCGCCTGCATCCTGGCCGCGCTCGCCGCGTGCGAGCAGAAGCCCGCATCCACGACATCCAGGACGCCGGCGCCCGGCGCCGGGTCGAGCGCCCCGCTGCCGTCGGGGCTGTTCCTGGCCGCCGCGCCGGCGGACTCGAAGGATGTGAAGGACGCCAAGGCTTCCGCGAAGCAGGGAGAGAAGATCGTGCTCACCGGCCGCATCGGCGGGAGCGAGGAGCCGTTCGTCGATGGCCGGGCGATGTTCACGCTCGTCGATCTCCGCCTGAAATACTGCGGCCAGGACGACAAGGACGACCACTGCAAGACGCCCTGGGACTATTGCTGCGAGCCCGCCGATGCGCTCGCCGCGAACTCGGCGACGATCCAGGTGGTGGGCGCCGACGGCAAGCCCCTGAGAACGTCCCTCAACGGTGTTCAGGGTCTCAAGCCGCTCGCGAAGGTCACGGTCACGGGGACGGTGGCGGATGTCGCCCAGGGCAACCTGATCGTGCGGGCGGAGGGCATACACGTCCTGCCCTGAGGGCGGGACGCCCCGGGAGCGCGGCGCGATGTCGTCGAGCCCGCGCACCGGCCCGCGGCGACATCCGTCCCCCGGACCGCCTCACCCCTCGAGGATTGTCGACTCCGGCTCGACATGGCCCGCCTTCTGGAGCCTGCGCGTGAGCAGCCACCAAAGGATCGCCCACGCGGCGCCGATCGTCCAGCCCGCGAGGACGTCGGTCGGCCAGTGCACCCCGAGATAGACGCGGCTCGTGCCAACCAGCGAGGCCAGCACGAGCGCGACCGAAAAAATGTACAGCTTGATGCGCCTGCCCGAAACGGTCCGCACGAGCAACGCGGCCAACGTGAGATAGGTGGTCGTGGACATCATGGAGTGCCCGCTCGGGAAGCTCGATGTGTACACCAGCGAGCCGTGCGGCACAAGGTCGGGGCGCGGACGGCTGAAGCCATGCTTCAGAAGAGAGCTGAGCAGCAGGCCGCCGCCGACGGCCAGGCAGAGCACGAGCACCGTGTGCCATTTGCGCTGCAGCCCCAGGAAGCCGACGACCGCGAGCGAGAGAAACGTGAGCACGCCCACCCCGCCGAGGCCGGTGAAATCGCGAGCCAGTTCCTCTACCCACTCGGGGCCCACGGGGTCCGATCGATCCACCGGATTGCGCATGAGCAGCAGAACACGCTCGTCGAACGTGCGAGTCTTGCCCTGCACCACATCTTCGGCAAGCTCGGCGAACGCCCACAGCGTGCCGGCGAGAATGGCCACCAGAACGAGCACCCCGACTTCGTCCAGCGACGCCCGTCGTGCGCGAGCGAGGAGCTTTTCCCAGCGGTGGAGGATCATCGTCGATCGTACGGACGAGGGGCGACCGCCCGGGGCTCAGCGCGGCGGCGGGGGCCTTGGCGGCAGGCTTGAGCTCGGGGACCGGGGCGGAGGGATTGGGCATCGTGGGCGATTGTTGGGGGTCAACGGGAGGGAGCAATCGACAGCTTTGGCGGTTGTTACGAGCATTCACCCCGTTTTCAAGCGGCCGATCCGGCCGCGGACCAACATCAGGACATGGCAACAAAGCAACACACCGACGGGCGGGTGGGCGGTATGGAGGCGTCGAGCAGGGTTTCCCGTGAAGAGTTGATC
>DASZWV010000324.1:0-3233 GCA_035546115.1 Phycisphaerales bacterium | reverse complement strand
GCGTACGCGTCCACACGCAAACCGGCGAGGTCATCGACATCGTCCCCCGCCAGGTCGCCCTCTCGCCCGAGGCCGCCAGACTCCCGGAGCGCATCCTCGACGTGTATCCATCACCCCGCCCGCCCGAGCACGCCTCGCATCAATAGAGATCCGGGTGCAGCTCCCGCTCCACGCCCTCGATGAGCGCATGCAGAATGATCATGTGCACTTCCTGGATCCGGTCCGATTGCTCGCCCGGCGCGATCCATTCGAAGTCGCACCGCCCCGTGAGCTTCCCGCCGCCCTTGCCCAGCAGCGCGACCGTCCGGCATCCCTGCTCCTCCGCCGCGTTCACCGCCCGCACGATGTTCTCGCTGTTGCCGCTCGTGCTCAGCACGATGACCACGTCGCCCCGCCGCCCGTGCGCCTCGACCCATCGCGAGAAGACGTTCTCGAAGCCGTAGTCGTTGGCGGCGCACGTGATGTGCCCCGCGTCCGTGCAGGCGAGCGCGGGCAGCGCGGGCCGCTGCTTGCGGAAGCGTCCCGTCAGCTCCTCCGCGAAGTGCATCGCATCCGCCGACGACCCCCCGTTGCCGCAGATGAGCGCCTTGCCGCCGGACTCGAAGCACTCGGCGATCATGCTCGCGACGATCGCGATCCGATCCACGCCGGCGCGATCCTCGGCGAACTTCGAGAGCGCATCGCACGCCCCGGCCACCGCCTCCGCCGCCCACGATGTGTCGCCGCCTGAGCTCATGGCATGATCGTATCAGAACCGCGCGCCGGCTTCACGGCTGCAGGAAACTCAGGTGCAACTCGGCGTGCCGCAGGTAGTACACCCGCCACTCCGCCGGCGTCAGCGGGCCGAGGAACGGATGGGCCGCGCTCGGCGCGGCCCCGGGCGCCCGCGCACGCGCGATCTGGGTCCGCAGGTTCCGGAGTCCATCCTCAAAGCCGATCGCGTCGTCCCACGCCACCTTCTCGGCCGAGGCGTTGAGCCGGAAGCCGGGCTCGAACGGCCTCGAGAGCACCCGCCTCTTGAGCACCTTCCCGAGCAATCCCAGAAGCGCGTTCACGCGAATGGGAAACCCATCGAACGACCGCTCCATCGCGAGCGCAAGGTGCTGGCACACCGGCCCGGGCTCGTGATTCCCAAGTCTCCTGAGCGTGCCGGCCTTGTGCGACGCCTCGATCTTGTCGAGGTCCCTCTCCATGTCGTCGAGCGACGAAAACGACACGAGGCGACGGCGGGCGGTCTTGGTGTTGATGGGCGCCATGACTATGACCCCGCTCACGTCGCCGCCCCGAGCACCGTTCGCGCCTTCTCCACCAGCGACCCGAACGCCACGACCTCTCCTTTTCCCTTGTCCTTGCGCCCCTTGAACTCCACACCGCCAGCCTCAAGCGCCTTGTCGCCGATCGTGATGCGCAGCGGCAGGCCGATCAGGTCGGCGTCCTTGAACTTCACGCCCGGCCGCTCATCCCGGTCGTCGATCAGGACGTCGTACCCCGCCGCGGCCAGATCCGTCGCCACCCGCTTCGCGGTCTCCTGGTGCTTCGCATCATCATGCTTCATCAGCACCACCAGCGCGTGGTACGGCGCGATCGCGCTCGGCCAGATGATCCCATCCGCATCGTTGTTCTGCTCCACGCTCGCCGCCATGGTCCGGCTCACCCCGATCCCGTAGCACCCCATGATCACCGACCGCTTCTGCTGGTCGTGGTCGAGGATCGACAGGCCCATCGCATCCGAGTACTTCGTCCCGAGCTTGAAGATGTGCCCGACCTCGATGCCGCGCGCCGTCTCGAGCCTGGCCCCGGCCGCCCGCGGCGAAGGATCGCCCGCAACAGCATTGCGCACATCCACCACGCGCACCCTGCTCTTGTCGTCGAGCACCGCGCCCACCTCGCGCCGCAGGTTGAAGTGCTTGACGTGGTAGTCCTTCTTGTCCGCCCCGCTGGCCCAGAAGCCTCCCTGGGCCACATCCGGGTCGATGAGCAGCACGGTCTGCGGCACCGTGTTCACCGCACGCGGCGAGACATACCCGATCTCGAATCCCGCCGCGCGGGCCGCCTTCTCATCCGCGAGCGCGACGGTCGCCCTGTCATCGCCCGTGATCGCGCGCACCGCGATCTTGACCTTGCCCTCGTTCACATCATGATCGCCGCGCACGACCGCGACCGCCCACGAGGCCTTGGGCGCCGCCACGCCCCGCGCGGAGGCGATCACCGAAAACACGATGCTCTTGAGCATCCGCTCGGGCTTGACCTTCATGAACTTGCCGACCTCCTCGATTCCCGGCAGGTTCGGCGTGTGCACCTCCGTCAACTCCCCGCTCGGCGCGCCGTTCAGATCGAACGGCCGCTCTCCGATCTCGCACTTCTCCACGTTCGCCGCGTACCCGCTCGCCGGGCACTTGAGGATCGTGTCCTCGCCGCTCTCGGCGTTCACCATGAACTCGTGGCTCGCCGAGCCGCCGATCGGCCCGCTCTCGGCCTCGACGATCGTGAACGACAGCCCGCAGCGCGTGAACACGTTCGAGTACGCCCGGTACTGGGCGTCGTAGATCTCGTTCAGCCCTCCCGGCCCCTCCACGCTCATGTGGAACGAGTACGCATCCTTCATGATGAACTCGCGGCAGCGCAGGAGCCCCGAGCGCGGCCGCGCCTCATCGCGGAACTTCGTCTGGATCTGGTACAGCGTCAGCGGCAACTGCTTGTACGAGGTCACGCCGGCCTGCACGAGCTCGGTCACCGGCTCCTCGTGCGTCGGCCCGAGCGCGTTCACCGCGCCCTTGCGGTCCTTGAACTTGAAGAGCAGATCGCCGTAGTCCTGGTCGCGCCTGGTCCCCGCGTACAGCTCGATGGGCAGCAGCACTGGCAGCGTCAGCTCGCTCGCCCCCGCGCCGTCCATCTCCTCGCGGATGATCCGCGCGATCTTCTGCAGCGTCCGGTGCGCCAGCGGCAGGTAGTCGTAGATCCCCGACCCCAGCTTGCGGATGTACCCCGCCCGCGAGAGCAGGATGTGCGACGGCGATTCGGCGTCCGAGGGCGCCTCGCGCGCGGTGGGAATGAGCGTCTCGCGCCAGCGATGGATGACGCCGCGGCCGGGATGGGCCACGCGATGTTCGGCAAGGGCGGTGGTTGCTTCGGGCATAGGGGGCGATGGTACGCGGGGGGAAAAGCAGCAAAGCGGCAAATGGCAAAGCAGCAAATCAAGGCACCGTCGGTCGGCCTATTTGCTGATTTGCTGC
>DASZWV010000323.1:0-12238 GCA_035546115.1 Phycisphaerales bacterium | reverse complement strand
TCGCGAGCTGCCCCGCGAGCTGTGAAAGCATCAGAAACGCCGTCCGTGGCGATGCCGCGCGGGCATGAGCCAGCGTCGAAGATCGTGCCGCCGGGGCAGGGCGGAGCGACCTCGGTGCACGCGCCCGTCGTGACGTTGCAGCACGCGATGATGACCGGGCAGCAGGCGGAGCAGCTCCACGACTTGGTCGTGCCGGAGCAGTCGGCCAGGGCCGTCGTGCTGCACAGGCCCGTCAGCACGTCGCAGCACTTGCCGAGGCAGGGGTTGGGCGTGCACGAGCCGCCGCAATAGAAGGTGTTGGGCGAGGCGCACGTCGCGCTGGTTGCGCCGGTCGTGCACGCGCACGAGGATGTGTTGCAGCACACGCCCAGGCAGGGCGACGGGCTGCAAGCGCCGTTGCAGTAGAAGGTCTTGCCCGACCCGGTGCACGTCGCGAGCGTCGCGCCCGTCGTGCAGGCGCACGTGGTGTTGTCGCAGCACACGCCGGTGCAGGGCGAGGGCGTGCACGTTCCGTTGCAGTAGAACGTGAAGCCCGTTCCTGTGCAGGTCGCGGACGTGGCCCCGGTCGTGCAGGCGCAGGTGCTCAGGTTGCAGCACACGCCCGGGCACGGATTCGGCGAGCACGTGCTCGAGGGGCCCATGTACGTGGAGCCCGCGGCGCACCCGCTGGCGGTCACCGCCGTGCAGGCGCAGCTGGCATTGCAGCACACGCCCGGGCAGACGGTGCCGCACGTGGCAGCGCAGGTGAACACGCTCGGCGAGGCGCACGCGGTCGAGGCCGTGATCGTGCACGCGCCGGTGGTCGTGCTGCAGCACTTGCCCATGCAGGGGGTCGGGGTGCAACTGCCGCTGCAGTAGAAGGTGTTCGGCGAGGTGCAGGCCGCGGCCGTCGAGCTCGAGCAGGCGCAGGTCGAGGCGTTGCAGCACACACCCGGGCACGGGTTGGGCGAGCAGACGCTCGACGGACCCATGTAGTTCGAGCCGCTCGGGCAGCCGGTGGCGAGCACCGTCGTGCAGGCGCACGTTGAGACGCTGCAGCACACGCCGGGGCAGACCGTGCCGCACGTTCCGCCGCACGTGAACACGTTCGGAGCGGCGCACGCGCTCGGGGCGAGCACCGCGCAGGCTCCCGTGCCGACATTGCAGCACTTGCCGACGCACGGGACCGGGTTGCACGTGCTCGAGGATCCCTGGTATGTGGAACCGGAGGCGCAGCCCGACGCGGACGGGGTCGTGCAGGCACAGGAAGTTGTGCTGCAGCACACGCCGGGGCAAACCGTCGTGCAGGTCAAGCCCTGTGTCCACGTGTTCGGCGCAACGCAAGCGCTCTGCATCGTCACCGTGCACACCGCCGCGCTGGTGCAGCACCGGCCCGGTTGCGGGCACGGATTTGGCGAGCAGGACGAAGTCCCGGGGGTATAGAACGTCGACCCGGTCGGGCAGTCGCTTGCCGGAGGCACGACCGTGCACACGCCCGTCGCCGGATCGCAGCACGCACGCGGCTGGGGGCAGGGATTCGGAGTGCAGGAGGAAGCGCCCGGATACACGTGGCTGCCGGACGGGCACGGATCGTTGCTGGTGGTGGTTCGGTCGGAAGCGTCGAGCCAGCCCTCGGTCTGAGTGCTCAGCGAGGTGATGCCGCCGCGCACGCCCGAGCCGCTGCTCTCATACGTGGCGGTGAAGACGTCGACGGAGTGGAACCAGAGGCCGAGGCTGCTGTCGAAGCCGGTGCCGAACCAGGGGCTCGCCGCGGGGTAGAGCGGGACGTGGTTGATGATGTCCGTCGCATCGATGTCGAACTTCAGGTGGCGGCGGGAGGCGCCGTTGACCGTGGTGTTCTCGGCGAGGATCGCGTTAATGAACGAGGTCTCGTAGACGCCCTTGATCAGGTCGCCGGCCTGGTTGCCGGAGACGTCCGGATTGCCGTCCTGCCAGGAGGTGTTGGCATTCTGGCCGTTGTAGCCGTAGACGGTGAGCTTTGGCGACGAGAGCGTCGAGGCGTCGAAGTAGAAGATGGCGAGCTCGCCCGGGTGGGTCTTGGGGTTCGGGCCGTTGTTGAGCACGAGCCAGAACCCGCTGGTGATGAGCGATCCGCCGGAGGTCGCCCCGGAGAAGTACGCATCGAACGTCAGACGCTTGGTCGCGGGATTGAACGTGGCGGTGATCGTCTCAACGGTTCCGCCGACATCGCTGCGTCCGTAGCCCGAATCACCCTTCACGTAGTTGTACGTGTACAGCACGCTGGCCGGCGGAACGACGGAGCAGGCGCCGGTGACCGGGTTGCAGCACGCCATCGGCTGTGGACAGGGATTCGGGGAGCACGTCGATGCGCCCGGCGAGGCAAACGTCGAGCCCGTGGGGCAATCCGCGGCCGGCGGGACGATGGTGCACGCGCCAGAGGTCGTGTCGCAGCACGCACGCGGCTGCGGGCATGGATTGGGGGAGCACGTCGAGACGGTCGGCGTGGCATGGCTGCCCGGCGGGCACGGATCGTTGCTTGTGGTGGTTCGATCTGAACCATCGAGCCAGCCCTCGCTGGTGACCGAGAGCGCGGTGAGCCGGCCGCGGTTGCCGCCGGAGTTGGACTCGTAGCTCGCCGTGAACACGTCCACGCTGTGGAACCAGATGCCGAGGCTGCTGTCGAAGCCGGTTCCGTACCACGGGCTTGCGGCCGGGTAGAGCGGAACGTGCGAGACGATGTCGGAGGCGTCGATGTCGAACCTGAAGTGGCGGCGGGAGGCGCCGTTGACCGTGGTGTTCTCGGCGAGGATCGCGTTGATGTACGAGGTCTCGTAGACGCCCTTGATCAGGTCGCCCGTCTGGTTGCCGGAGACGTCCGGATTGCCGTCCTGCCAGGAGGTGTTGGCGTTCTGGCCGTTGTAGCCGTAGACGGTGAGCTTTGGCGACGAGAGCGTCGTGGCGTCGAAGTAGAAGATGGCGAGTTCGCCCGGGTGGGTCTTGGGGTTCGGGCCGTTGTTGAGCACGAGCCAGAACCCGCTGGTGATGAGCGAGCCGCCCGACGTCGCGCCGGAGAAGTACGCGTCGAAGGTCAACCGCTTGGTGCCGGGATTGAACGTGGCGGTGATCGTCTCGACAGTACCGCCCGTGTCGCTTCGGCC
The DNA here is from genome assembly GCA_035546115.1 of Phycisphaerales bacterium. GTDB lineage: Bacteria > Planctomycetota > Phycisphaerae > Phycisphaerales > UBA1924 > UBA4658. The sequence goes on along the minus strand of DASZWV010000323.1, from coordinate 9,119 downwards.
ATAGCCCGAATCACCCTTCACGTAGTTGTACGTGTACGTGACGTCGGCGGGGTTCGCCATGCTGCACGCGCCCGTTGTCGCGTTGCAGCAGCCCATGGGCTGCGGGCACGGATTCGGCGAGCAGGACGCGGCCGACCACGTGCTGCCCGAAGGGCACGAAGCGCTGGGGACAAAGCTGCACGCACCCGTGTTGGCGCAGCACGCGCCGCTGCACGGATTCGGGGTGCAGGAGCCGCCGCCCGTCCAGGTACTGCCGGAGGCGCACGAAGAACTCCTGACAAAGGTGCAGGCGCCGTTGCTGCTGCAGCAGGTGCCGTTGCACGGACTGGGACTGCAGGAACCGCCGGACGTCCAGCTGTTGCCGGAAGAGCAGGAGGAACTGCTCACGAAGGTGCACGAGCCGTTGCTGCCGCAGCAGCAACCCGCGCAGGGATTCGGGCTGCACGATCCGCCGGACGTCCAGGTCCCGCTGCAGTTCCAGGAATAGGTGATCGAGCACGATCCTGTCGAAGAGCAGCACGTGCCGTTGGTGAACGGCACGTACGTGGGCGCAAGCGCGCCGATCGACGCAGCGGCGATCGGCGCGCTGGATCCCGGCAGAGGGGCGGCGCAAACAGCGCGCGGAACTCCTCCAACGATGCACAGCGCGGCGATCAGGAACGCGAAGCGCGCGAACAGCGCCCGGACCCTTGAGGGATTGCGATAGGTACAACAACACGCGAACGCCACAACATCGACGGAACGGCGCATGCCAGTCTCCGAGAGAAAGAGAAGTCGCAATCAGTGCGGTGAACTGGGGTTACGCACCCAGCGGTCCAGCGGCCGTGCCGGATGTGAGCCAGCGTAACGGAAGAAGACCGGATTTGAGCGCGCGACATTTCGCGTCAGGTGCGAATCTTTTTTGTGCAGCCACACGAACTGGGCACTGGAATTCCCAATTTCACAAACCTCTTCGCGTCGACGAATTTCGCGCAAGTATCTGTCACACCGTGGATTGTAATCGGTTACCCCTGTTTAGGGCATATCAAGCGGATGCCCCCACCTTGGGCGAAACCTCTCGAATTTTGCAGGGCTCGCCCCCTTTTTTGAGGGCGCGACCACGAGACGCTGTTCCGGCGAGCCCGAGCCGACAGCATGCGACAGGTTTCCCAGCATGCGACGCCAACCCGCGGTGTCGATTGGGGACATTCGAGTCACCAGGGTTTTGATTCGGATGAAACTCCCGGGCCGATACTCTTCGGCGTGGAAGCCCCCCGCAGCGCCGCGCTCATCATCAACTCGGGAACTCTCTCCGGTCTCGTCGCGTGTTGGGCCGAGGGCGTAGTGCGCCAAGGCGCCGCGGCGGGGTCGGACAAAGGCGCGTTCCGCACCGCAGCCCCGCTGGCATGGTTCGGGATCGATGATCGCCCGGCACGACTTCGCCGGCGTGAGGCCGTAGAACGCCAAGTGCAGTTGTGTGGCTTGTCGGGGGTCTTGGAGCGCCAACTGGTGCGATTCGAGGCCCCGCCAGCCGCATCTCACAGCGCGCCCGCCGAGGCGCTCTGCATCGGGGCACGAACGACGGCGATGCTCGTGTCCGCGGCGATCGAAGCCGCGAGTCTTGGCCTCTCTCGGGTCATCTGGCCGGTCCACGCGGGGGCCGCGCCGGAGGTGGATACCAGCGTTCTGGCCGATGTTTGCGATCGAGCGCTGATGGTGGGGCAGTTGGTGGGCCAGGACCTGATGCGCGTGGCCGACGCGGGTGTGCTCGGGATTCGGATCGAAACACCCTACGCGGACCTGACGGATGCGGAACTCATGGATTTGGCTCTCGACATGGATGTGCCGCTTGGCGCTTGCTGGTGGTGCCTGAACGAGGACAAGGACATGTGCGGCCAGTGCTCCGGATGCATGCGGTGGCGCGAGGCCTTGCTCGCGGTCGATCCGGCCGGGCGGCTGGACATCAGGGTGTTGGCGACACAAAGCTTGAAAACAGTGTGAACTCGGGGGCCCCTTCCCGGCGTCTGGGCTTCTCCTTCGACGGACAGAGAGCAGGTGAGTTCGTGAGCAGACAGTCGGCCAGAGTGGGCGGCGGGTTCGGAAGTGCTTGGCGTGGAAGCGCTCCGGACGCCGTTCGCCAGGGGGGCGGCGGTCGGATCATCGTCCAGAAGTTCGGCGGTTCCAGCGTTGCCAACGCGGAGAAAATGCGCAAGTGTGCCGCGAGGGCCGAGGCCGCGGTCAAGCGGGGCGATCGCGTCGCCATCGTTGTTTCCGCGATGGGCGACACGACCGACGACCTGCTCGCGCTCGCGGCGACCGTGAGCGACAAACCGGACAAGCGCGAGATGGACCAACTGCTCGCTACCGGCGAGCAGGTGTCCATCTCGCTCATGTCCATGTGCCTGAAGTCCATGGGATTGGAGGCCATCAGCCTCACCGGCCAGCAGTGCGGGATGCACACCGACGGGCTGCACACCCGTGCCCGCATCCAGAGCGTCGAGAAGTCGCGCCTTCTCGCGGAGCTTGCCCAGGGCCGTATCCCCGTCGTTGCGGGCTTTCAGGGCGTATCGCCCGCGGGGGACGTGACCACGCTCGGGCGTGGAGGGAGCGACACGACGGCCGTGGCCCTCGCCGCCGCGGTCGGCGCCGATGAGTGCGAGATCTATACGGATGTCGACGGCGTGTTCACGACGGACCCGCGGATCGAGCCCAAGGCCCGTCCGCTGGCCCGGATCAGCTACGATGAAATGATGGAGGCGGCCAGCCAGGGCGCCCGCGTGATGCACCTGCGTTCGGTCGAGTTGGGGAAGAAGGCCGGCGTGCCGATCCGGGTGCTGCATAGCCAGCGGCCCGTCGACTACCCCGGCCGCGGAACGCTCATTTGCAACGTCTCTCCCTCGACCGGTGAACAGATGGAAGATCGACAGGCAGTCTCGATCGTGGCCCTCAAGACCGACCTTGGTCGTGTGACGCTCGAGGACCTGCCCAATCGCCCCGGCATTCAGCGCGACGTCTTCGAGAAGATCGCCGAGGCCGGCATCAGCGTGGACGACATCATCCAGCACGAGATCGAAACGGGCATGCCCGGCGCACGCGAGGCCGGCCGGCCCGGCGAGCGATGCAACCTCGTCTTCACGCTCGACAAGGCCGACCTGCCCGACATCAAGCCGATCATCGACGGCGTCTTGGCGTCGCTCGGCCAGGGTCGGTCGAAGGTCGATCTTGGGCTGGTGAAGGTCTCGGCGATCGGCGTCGGCATGCAGTCCCAGCCGGGCGTCGCGGCGACGATGTTCCGCGCGCTGGCCGATGCGAGGATCACCATCGCGAACATCACCACGAGCGAGATCAAGATCTCCTGCATCATGCCCGAGGCGGATGGGGCGCGAGCGGTCCGTGTGGTCCACGACGCGTTCGGGCTTGGGGCGCCTGCGGTCCAGGGCGTGTAACCACACCGCCAGCCACGCCGGCGAGCGTCCATATGTCATCCCACCTCGCGGGCGGCAAAGTCGATGCGCTATGGCCCGCTCGAGATCGCGCGACGTGCTCGTGCGGGGGCCCGCCTTCACATACACTCCGAGATGATGCGGGCTGGCACATTGTCACGAATCTGCGTGGTGCTCGCGGCCTGTGCGGCGCTGGCGGCGTCGTCCTGCAGCCGGCATGAAGCGGGCGAGCCACAGTCCAGGAGCCGGACGCTCATCGTGCTCGCCGCCGCATCGCTGGCCGATGCGTTCCGGGAGGCCGGCTCGGGGTTCGAGGCGGTGAACCCGGGGGTGCACGTCGACTTCGCCTTTGCCGGATCGAACCAGCTTCGAAGCCAGCTCGAGAGCGGTGGTCCGGGAGATGTGTTCGCCTCGGCGGACCGGAGACAGATGGAGGCGGCCGCGGCGAGCGGGGCCGTCGATTCGGGCTCCACGACGCCTCTGTGCGGCAATCGCCTGGTCATCATCGTTCCGAGACAGGACCGCGCCGGCGTGCACGAGCTCGCGGACCTTGCCAGGCGTGGCGTGAAGATCGTGGTCGCCGACAGGGCGGTGCCGGCGGGCAACTACACGCGGCGGATGCTGTCGCGGGCGAGTGAGCTGAGCCGGTTCGGACCGGCCTTCGTATCCGCGTTCGATGCAAACACGGTGTCGCGGGAGCAGAACGTCGCGTCCGTCGTCGCAAAGGTCGCGCTGAACGAGGCCGATGCCGGGCTCGCGTACTCGAGCGACGCCGCCGGCGGCAACGGTTCGAAGCTCACCGTCGTTCCCCTTCCTGTCGATCTCGAACAGCACGCCGAGTACCTGGTCGCGGTGGCCTCGGGGGCACGGGACGTTGCTCTGGCAAGGAAGTTCATCGCGTTCCTGCTCTCCGATGATGGACAGGGGGCTCTGGCCAATCGCGGATTCGAGCGAGCCGTCCACCCGTGAGCACCAACGGCGCCAAGTCCCAGCGGCACGCGATACCGGCGCTGCTCGCGCTGCCCCTGCTTCTGCTGCTGTTGGTGCCGGTGGTCATGCTGGTCGTCCGCACCACGCCGAGGGCTGTTGCGCAAGAGTTTGCCCACCGCGAGACGCTCCAGGCCATCGGCCTGAGCCTCGCCACGAGCACCATGGCGCTGGCGATGTCCATCGCGCTCGGGGCGCCACTGGCCTACTGGCTCGCCCGGACGCGATCGCCCCTCGCCAAGGTCGTCGAAGCGCTCGTGGACCTGCCCACCGTGCTGCCGCCGGCGGTCGCGGGGGTTGCGCTCCTGCTGACCTTCGGGAGGAGCGGCCCGGTCGGTGCGCTCCTCTCGAAACTGGGGATCGAGCTCGTCTTCACGCCGGAGGCCGTCGTTCTGGCGCAGATGTTCGTCGCCTCACCGTATTTCGTTCGCGCCGCAAGGGCGGGATTCGCCTCCGTCGCCCCGGCGCAGCGGGAGGCGGCCATCAATCTCGGGGCCTCGCGCTGGGCCGAGTTTCGGAGCGTCCTTGCGCCGCTCTCGGGCCCATCGCTCGCCGCGGGCGCGGCCATGTGCTGGAGCCGGGCCATCGGCGAGTTCGGCGCCACGATCATTTTCGCCGGGAACCTTCCGGGCCGGACGCAAACAATGCCGTTGGCGGTCTACGTTGGCTTCGAGAACGACCTCGACCGCGCGATCGTGCTCTCGGCGGTGCTGATCTGCATCTCGCTCGTCGTGCTCCTGGGTGTGCGGCTGACGGGGTGGCGGTTTCCGGGAGCGGACTCGTAGCGCGCAAGCCCGCGGAGTCGTCGCGTGAAACAACCCGGGCTCGCTCAACGGTGACTGCCTACCACCCGTTGCAGCCGGCGAACCAGCAGTTCAGGAAATCGAAGATATCCTGGATCTCGGTGGTGCCGTTGCCGTTCAGATCGCCGTTGCCCATGAACCAACTGTTCAGGAAGTCGAAGATGTCCTGGACCTCCATCACGCCGTTGCCGTTCCAGTCGCACCGGCAGGAGATCTGGAGCGTCGCGCTGTCCATGAGCACCGGCTCGCTCTTGCCCTGGGCGACCCACTGGTCGTAGGCCGTCTGGCCCAGCGAGTTCGAGGTGTTCGCATCGCGCAGGAACTCCATGTACTCCTTGCTCGAGGTCTGGTAGTACACGTTGACCTCGGCGGTCCGCGATCCCGGGGGGATCGTGAAGGCCGTGTCGTCCCAGTATTGGCCGTCGGCGTAGAGGTTCGCGGGCATGGATCCCGCCTGAACGCTCTGGAAACCGGCGTTGGTGAAGCCCATCGGCGGGATGCGGTTGTCCTTGTACAGGTGGTTGCTGATCGCCAGACGCGATTGGGCACTCGCGGTCGTCATGGCGAGCGCCGCCATGGTTGCGTCGGGCCCGATGGTCGCCTCGTACACCTTGGTGTCTGTGGTCGTGAGCACGGCCGTCATCGGGTCGTAGGCGCCGCGTTCGGCGATCACGTTCCCGCCGGCGTCCTTGTACTTCACGTTGATCCACATCCGCCGCCCCTCGTTGTAGCCCGTGGGGAGTTTGTGGCCGGTGAAGTTGATGATCCGCACGTTGATCGACGCGTGCTGCTGGCTGACCTGCAGGTCGCTCGCGTTCTGGAGCATCGCCGTGGACCGGGCAATCGCGTCGTCGGCGTATTGCTGGCTCAGGTCGGTGTCGCTGTCGTTGTACAAGGCCCGCACGGCCTTGAGCACCCACGTGTTCGCGCCGTTGAAGTTGTGCTGGGGAAGGTCCGGGCGTGTCGGGGGCTCCAGGGCGCATCCCTCGCCGGTGACGATGGGCATGTGGCAGCTCTGGCAGGTCGAGTACGACATCGAGGTGCCGCCGAACCGATTCGCGAGGTCCACCGGCCCCTGCGCGAACTGGCTCTCCGACCACTCGCTGAAGGTGCGCTGCTCCGGGAACTGATCGTACTTGCTCGCCGCCGGGGCCTGTCCCGGCGCGTTGAGCGCGTACGTGCCGTCGGGCTGCTTGGTGAAGTGAGACGTTGAGACATCGTGGCACGTCGCGCACATGCGCGACGAGAGATGGAACGGTGACTGCAGGTACGCGTGGTACTGGAACCCGGGAGGCGTGATCGTTGCCCAGTCCGCATCCAGATCGAACGGGCCGCGCCGGCGGTCCAGCGGGTCGATCACGAAGTTGGCGTTGTGCACGGACGTCGGGGCGTCGGCGCCAAGCGTCGTGAGGATGGACAGATCTTCCGACGGGCTCACGCCCGGCTGATAGACCGGATCCACCATGCGGTGGCAGATGTGGCAGGCAACCCCCAGCTTGTTCGCATCGGCGAGAGGGAGCATCTTGCCATACGTCGGCGACGCCGTGTCGTTGTCGAACTTCACCAGATTCCGCAGCCACGTCATCGGCGCGTGGCACCGCATGCACGACTCGGCGACGTACGACGCGTCCTGCTCCGTAACCGCCAGCGCGGCGTAGAACACCGGATCACGGGCGGACTGGCCCATCATCGAGTGGTTCCACCGCTCGTACGGCGCGTTCTGCTCGTTGTAATAGCCGTGGCAGGCGGAGCACACGTTCGGATCGATCAGCGCATCGCTGTAGCCGAGCGGCCGTGTCCCGCCGTTGAAAAAGTTCGATCTCGTGGTCTGGATCGGCTGCGTTGCCAGGGCAACGCCGACGATGCCGAGCGCCAGGGCGATCACCCACAGCATCTCGGCGCGAACGCGCCCGAATCGGCGCGCTCCCGCCGCGCTCGAGGGTGCGCTCGCCCTTCCGAATCCACAATCGCGCGAGGGTTGCCCCACGTTTGTGCTCCGCTTTGAAAGCTCTTCTGATCCAGTTTCCGGCGGCGAATGCCGCCCCACACAAAAGACTACTCCCAGATACGCGATCGACCACGCTTGGGATTCCGGATCGATCGGGAATTTGCAGACCCGGGGAATCGGGCAGGTTGGGGCGCCCCAAGCCACCAACTCCGACCCTCCGCGCCGCAGCAGGGTGGCTTATCGGAGCCAGCATTCGCGGCCGAGCGCCCCGTGGCTACCCCGGGCTCTCATCCGGACTCGCCAGGTCGATCGGCCGCCCATTGGGACACAACCCGAGCGCGTGTCCCTCGCCAAGCAGTCGCTCGATCGCCATCCGTCCGTTCTCACCGGCATCGACGGTGAGGTCGTTGACGTACATCCGGATGTACTTCTCGGCCTGGGCTCGCGTGATTTCCGGCGCGAACCGCATGCAATACCCCACCGACCGCTCCCGATCGGCCAGGGCGTGGCCGATCGACGCGTGGAGCAGATTGACAATCCGGCGGCGGGTCTCATCGCCGAATCGTGCCCGCAGATCACGGCGGATCGCGTTGCCCCCGAGCGGAAGTGGAAGTCCGGTGTGCTCCAGCCACCACCGCCCGACGTCGGCGACCAGCTCGACGCCGGCCTGCTCGTACGTCAGCTGCGACTGGTGAATCAGAAGGCCATGCGTGATCCCGTCGCTTCCTTGCGCAACGGTCTCGAGAATCCGATCGAACGGCATTTCCACGAATCGAACGCCCGCCCCGGCCGTGCCGAGCATCATCGAGAGCACCAGGAACGCGGTGGTTTCCCTTCCCGGGATCGCGCACACCGAGCCGGCGGGCAGGTGCTCGCCGGGCGGTTCCGCGGCGTCGAGTTCCTCCCGGTAGCAGACCGGGGAAGCGAGCCGGCGCGCGGCCCGCGCGTCCAGTCTGGGCCCATAGCCGTAGCCCATCGAGGAACCGAAACTGGTCAGCTGGTACTTCGAGGCCACCCGCGCGTAGCAGTTCATCGACATCGCGGTGATGTCAAGATCGCCCCGCTCGATCGCCCGCTTGTTCAGCACGGAAATATCCGCCGCGATCGGCACGAACCGGATGTCGCCCGTGTCCAGCACCGGCGGCGAGATCACGCGTGCCGGCTCGACGGCGCGCGGATCCGCCGGGGGCTCGATCATCCCCGTGATCGGCCACCACATGAACACATCGTCCGGGTCGGGGGAATGGGCGAGGGTGACCGAGATCATCGACAGCGGGTGGGCAAGGTGGGGGGAGAGGGAGTGGTGGGGTCACATCAGAACATCTGCATCTGGCGCGTCGCGACCTCGTCCGTGACCGGGTGGTCCGGGTCGAGGCGATATTCGCCCGTGTAGCACGCGGTGCACCAGTGCTCGCGCGGCTGCGTCGTCACGCACGAGAGCAGGCCATCGAGCGAGAGATAGTGAAGCGAGTCCACCCCCAGAAACTCGCGGATCTGATCCACCGTCATGCGATGGGCGATGAGCTGGTCGCGGCTCGCGAAATCCACCCCGAAGTAGCACGGGTGCATGATCGGCGGGCACGAGATCCGCAGGTGGATCTCCTTCGCGCCGGCCTGCCGGAGCTGGTCCATCTTCACCTGCGTGGTCGTGCCGCGGACAATCGAATCGTCCACCACGATGATCCTCTTCCCCTCGACGATCTCGCGGATGACGTTGAGCTTGAGCTTCACGGCGCCGTGGCGTTCCGTCTGAGTCGGCTTGATGAACGTCCGGCCGACGTAGCGGTTCGGCACGATCCCCTCCCGGTACGCAACGCCGCTCACTCGCGCGTAGCCCGTCGCGGCCGAGCGGCCCGAGTCCGGCATCGGGATCACGCAGTCCGCGGCCACCGGGGCCTCCCTCGCGAGCGCCTCGCCGAGCCGCTCGCGCACGATCTGGACGTTCTCGCCGAACACCCT
>DASZWV010000322.1:0-3586 GCA_035546115.1 Phycisphaerales bacterium | reverse complement strand
AGATGCAAAGGGGAGCACATCCTTCAAGGAGGTCCAGCCCTCCCTCGTCAAGAGTTTCGTCGTCCAGATCGCCGTCATCCTCTGCATCCTCGCCCTCCTCTGGTTCGTCATCTCCCGCGGCCTGCGCAACGCCACCGGCGGCGCCGGCGGTATGCTGGGCAACTTCGGCAAGTCGCGCCACCGGACCCTGAACAAGGAAGCCGTCAGCGTCACCTTCGCCGACGTCGCCGGCATCGAGGAGGCCAAGGAAGAGGTCACCGAGATCATCGAGTTCCTCAAGAACCCCAAGAAGTTCTCCAAGCTCGGCGGCCGCATCCCCCGAGGCGTCCTCCTCATCGGCGAGCCCGGGTGCGGCAAGACGCTCCTCGCGAAGGCCATCGCCGGCGAGGCCGACGTGCCGTTCTTCTCGATCAGCGGTTCGGACTTCGTCGAGATGTTCGTCGGCGTCGGCGCCTCCCGCGTCCGAGACCTCTTCAAGCAGGCCAAGGAATCCGCCCCCTGCATCATCTTCCTTGATGAGATCGACGCCGTCGGCCGTCGCCGCGGCGGCGGCTTCACCACCGGCGGCCACGACGAGCGCGAGCAAACCCTCAACGCCATCCTCGTCGAGATGGACGGCTTCAACTCCACCGACGGCGTGATCGTCATCGCCGCGACCAATCGCGCCGACGTCCTCGACCCCCCCCGCACCCGCCCCGGCCGCGTCGACCGCCAGATCGTCGTCCCGCGCCCCGACATCAAGGGCCGCGTCGAGATCCTGCGCGTCCACGCCAAGAAGATCAAGATGGGCCCCGATGTCGACCTCGAGCGCATCGCCCGCGCCACCCCCGGCTTCTCCGGCGCCGACCTCGCCGCCACCATCAACGAGGCCGCCATCGCCGCCACCCTCCACAACAAGGACTTCGTCGAGCAGGAAGACCTCGAGGAGGCCCGCGACAAGGTCCGCTGGGGCCGCTCCCGCAAGAGCCGCGTCCGCGAGAAGGAGGAGAACAAGCTCACCGCCTACCACGAGGCCGGCCACGCCGTCCTCCAGGTCCTCCTCCCCGACGCCGACCCGCTCCACAAGGTCACCATCATCCCCCGCGGCAACATGGGCGGCGTCACCTTCTCCCTCCCCGAGAAAGACCGCTACGGCTACGGCCTCAAGTACCTCAAGGCCATGATGCGCATGGCCTGCGGCGGCCGCATCGCCGAAGAAAAGGCCATGGGCGACCTCTCCACAGGCGCCCTCTCCGACATCGCCCAGGTCACCAACATCGCACGCTCCATGGTCCTCGAGTGGGGCATGAGCGAGAAGCTCGGCTTCGTCCGCTACGCCGGCGAGGACACCCGCGAGATGCTCATCCCCGAGAAGGAATACTCCGACGACACCGCACGCATCATCGACGAAGAAATCCGCCGCTTCATCGACGAGGCCTACGCCGACGCCAAACGCCTCCTCGAATCCAACTGGGACAAGGTCGTCGCCGTCGCCGAGGCCCTCATCAAGTACGAGACCCTGTCCGGCGATGAGGTCCGCAAGCTCATGAAGGGCGAGTCGCTCGGCAAGCCCACCGTCAGCGACCTCCTCGCCGCCGAGGCCCGCGCCGCGGCCTCGCAACCCACCATGCAGGCCAAGCCCACCCAGGAACCCCCGCCCGAAATCCCGCCGGGTGTCCTCCCCACGCCCGCCTGATCGACGACGGTGCAAAGGGCATCCTGCCCGTGCGGCCGCGGCGACTGCAAGACGCTCACGAGCAACGCACGCCGTTACGTGTGTGCGACAGCCCACCAACCAACCCTCCGCGCCTCGGAGGGTTTTTCGTCTCCCTCTCCTCCCTCCGGCTTCCCCCTTTCCCCCTCCCAGCCGAGTATCCTCCCGCCTCAAAGGAGTTCTCCCATGCGCACCCGCACCATCGCCGCCATGATCCTCTCCGCCCTCCTCCTCCCCACCCTCCCCGCCTGCACCAACAGCGCCTCGGCCGGAAAGGGCGACACCACCGCCTCCTTCAACAAGGCCACCGGCAACCTCACGGCCACCACCGACGCCTCGCTCGACAACGCCTTCGCCGCGGCCAAGCAGGCCATGAACGATATGGGCTACTCCACCGAGAAGGCGAGCCAGGACGCCCTCAAGGGGGTCATCACCGCCCGCGAGGCCGACGGCGGTCGCATCGACGTCACACTCGAGCGCATGGCCGACCGAGTCACCGAGATCGAGGTCAGCGTCGGGCCCTTCGGCAACGAGGCCAAGGCCCGCATGATCCTCGACAAGCTCCTCGCCCGCCTCGGCCGCTAGGCCGCCGTGGCAGGGGCCTCCGGGCCCCTGTGCCTTGGCTCTTCACCACCGCTTGGCACGGGCTTTCCAGCCCGTGCTCTCGCTCCCGGAGCGGCATCCGCTCGTGCCGGCAACCAGCCGCGCACAAAATCGCGCCCGTTCCCTGAACCAACCCCCCCGCTCCCCGGTCTAACCCACGATGACCATCCAACCGCCCAGCGCCGCCTTCCAGGGCGGACCGGCCTTGGGAGGACTCGGGGAGTTCGAGCGCGGCCGCGCGCCCGAGCTTTCCGACGCAGCGGATGACCCATCCGAGCGCGGCAACACCGCGCCCGCACATTCCACCGACGAGCACCTCCTCGCCACTTTCCTCAACGGCGACGCTCCATCGCTCGGCGCTCTCGCCCAGCGCCACGAGCGCCACCTCCTCGGCCTCGCGACCGGCCTCCTCCACGGCCGGCGCGACCTTGCGCTCGACGCCGTCCAGGACACGTGGCTCCGCGTGATCAAGTACGGCAGGTCCTTCCGCTCGGGATCGACCGTGAAGACCTGGCTCTACCGCATCCTCGTGAACACCTGCAAGGACGTCCGCACGCGCTCGTACAAACTGAACACACAGGGTGGCGCGGGCAGCTCGCCGCCAGTGGAGCACCTCCCGGACGCAACACCATCGCCAAGCCCGGACACACCCACCCAGTCCCACATCCGCGCCGCCATCGAATCCCTCCCCGGCGACCACCGACTCCTCATCCTCCTCTGCTACCACAATGGCCTCACCCACCCGCAAGCCGCCGAAGTCCTGAACATCCCCGTCGGCACGCTCAAGTCCCGCCTCCACACCGCGCTCAACCTGCTCCGCAAGAGCCTTCAAGAGAGCCCCGAGCGCGAGCTCACGTCGAACACCGCCGCATCCGCACCTCGCGAGCAATCGCCATGACACCCTAGCCCACGGCTTCAGCCGCGGGCTCCATCCGCAAGCAATGCCTCCCAGCCGCCCCGCATCTCCAGCCCGTTTCAACGGGCTTCCCTCCTAAAGGCTTCGGCCAATCCCGCAGGAGCCACACATGCCCACGCCCGACCCAGCGCCCATCTCCCCCGATCTTGAACAAGACCTGCTCGCCATCACCACCTGGCAGGGCGAAGACACCGCCCTCTGGAAGTCCGCGCTCGAAGCCCATGCTGCAACTCGCGCGAAGAACTGGTCCCGCGCCCGCATCCTCCGCATCGCCGTGACCACCGCCTCGGTCGCGGCCATTCTCCTCATCGCCGCCGGCATCCTGATGCCGGCATTGGGCAAAGCCCGCAACTCATCCCGCAGCGTCGGATCCA
>DASZWV010000321.1:0-6990 GCA_035546115.1 Phycisphaerales bacterium | reverse complement strand
CATCGCTCGACTCGCGGCCATCCTCTTCACGCCACGCCTCTTCGCGTTCTTGCCCGGCTCACGCCATCCGGACCCAGCGGACAAGGGTCTTGAAGTTGGGCGGCTTGCCGTACATCAGCACGCCGATGCGGAAGATCTTGGCCGCGGCCCAGGCCATGAACGCCATCGAGGCGACCCCGATCGCGATGGTCGCGGGCACCTGCCAGAACGGGATCTTCTCGCTCCCCGCCAGACGCACGACCATGACGAACGGGCTGATCGGCGGCAGGAAGCTGACGACCTGGGCGAACATGCCGTTCGGGTTGCGGCTGATGGGGAGCCAGAGCACCATCGGGATGACCATCACGATCATGACGGGCTGCATGAGCGCCTGCGCCTCGCGGATGTCGTTCACGACGCTTCCCACGGCGGCCATCATGCTGGCCATCAGGAAGAACGCGATCACGAAGTAGATCGCCGAGTACACCAGAAGGATCGGGTCCAGCAGGTGCGACAGGCTGAACACGGTGAGCGCGGCGACGCCCGTGAAGCCGTAGATGGCCATCATGGTCGCCGCGACGCCCATCTGCCCGAGAATCTTGCCGAGCATGAGCTCCAGCGGCGAGACGGCGCTCAGGAGCACCTCCATGACGCGGCTGGATTTCTCTTCCACCGTGGACATCAGCAGCCCCTGCCCGCCGACGAGCACCGAGATCCAGAGGAGCATGAGGAACCCGACGGGAAGGAACATCTGGGCCACGCCGGAGTCCTTCCGCTCGCCCTCGGCCGTGACGACCTTGGTGTCGGTGCGCGGATCGGAGCTGACCGAGCGAACCTTCGCCGGATCGACGTCGACCGCGGCAAGGCGGGCGTCGATGATCGCCTGATCCACCTCGTGGATGATGTCCTGCTGCACCTCGATGTCGAGCTTGGGCGCGACGTAGAACTGGTAGTGGGCGAACGGCTCGTCGGGATGGTTCGGGTCGGGGGCCGACGCGGCCCTGATCACCGCATCCTTGGGGATCACCAGCAGCGCGATCCGCTGGTTCGGATTCGCCTCGTCGTGGTCGCGGACGCGGGCCGAGAGGATGGGCTCCTTCGCCTTGTCCACGGGGGAGTTCGGCTCAAGCACATCGGCCTTGATGGCCGCTGCGGTGGACGCCATCGCCGACTTGACCATTCCCTTGGAACGATCGTCCATCGGCAGGTTGGGCACGCGCGTGTTGATCTCGTCGGCGGCCTGATCGATCTTCTTGGCCTTGCGCTCCTTGAAGGTCTCCTCGGTGAGGGTCTTCTCCAGCGTCCTCGCGACGCGCTGGTCCGGCGACTGGTCGATGATCGCGACCGTGCCCACCGTCTTGGGCGGCGCCTGGTTCATGAGCAGCGGCAGCAGCGTGAACGCCACGCCCATGATCGCCGGGGGCAGGATGATGCCGAGCAGGAAGGCCTTGGTGAGCACGGTCGCGAGGAACTCGCGCCTGGCGACGAGAAGGGTCTTAGACACGCGACACCTCCGCGTCCGCGGGCGCGCGAAGGTCGTCCCGCTTCACTTCGCGGTTGCCGCTCGCCCGGACGAGGTCCATGAACACATCCTCGAGGTTCACGCGCTTGAGCTCGATGCGCCGGACGGGCGTGAGGGCCACGACGTCCGCCATGATGCGCGATGGGTCGGTCCCCTCGGCAAGCCCGACGCTGTAGCCGTCGCGGTCGGGCTCGACGTGCGAGACGCCCGGGAGATTGCGGAGCGATCGCTCCAGCGGCTCGCCGGCATCGCCGTTTGCCGCCCCGGTCGCGGCCACGGCCCGTCCCCCGAGCGGCTCGACGATGATCGTCCGCGGATCGAAACGGGCGCGGATGCCGGCCATCGAATCATCGAGCACCTTTTCGCCCTGGCAGATCATCACGACCCGATCGCAGAGCTGCTCCGCCTCGTACATCGAGTGCGTCGAGAACACGATCGTGCGCCCGGACCTGTGCTGCTCCTCGATCAGGCCGCGCATCATGCGGCGATTCTCCGGGTCCAGCCCGCTGAACACCTCATCCAATATCAGCAGGTCCGGCTCGTGGATCACGGCGGAGATGAACTGCACCTTCTGCTGCATGCCCTTGGAGAGTTCCTCGCATTTCTTGCGGGCGACGTCGCCCAGGCCCATGCGGCCCAGCCACTCCATGGATTTCCGGCGTGCCGCGCCGGCGTCCACGTCCTTGAGCCGGGCCATGAAGATGAGGAAGGGCAGGACCTTCATCTTGCGGTACACGCCGCGCTCTTCGGGCAGGTAGCCGATGCGGTCCTTGCTCTCGATGGCGGAGGCCTTCCCGAGCACGGAGAGCTCACCGGAATCCGGGAAGATGATCGACATGACCATGCGGATCGTGGTGGTCTTGCCGGCGCCGTTGGGGCCGATGAAGCCGCAGAGCGAGCCCGAGGGCACGTCGAGGTCGAGGTTCGACACGGCAACCTTGGAGCCAAAGGTCTTGGTCAGGCCGCGGATGGAGATGGCGGGCGTGGGCATGGGCGGGCGCACCGGGAGCGAGTCGGGGCGGAGTGTATGGGCGCGCCGCGCAAAAAGAACCGCGGCCCCGGCCGGACTGGCCCGGGGCCGCGTCGGATGCCCGCGCGTGGATGGATGTGGGCGTGCTGCGGTTGTGCTCCGCCCGCGGCGGTTCACGCGGGGAGCGACTCACGAATCCACGCCCGGGCCTCCGCGAGCGCGCCGTTGGAGAACACGCGCACCGGACAGGGCATCATGAAGCCCATCATGCGAACGGCCGTGGACACCCAGTTGACGTCGGTGACGACCGCGATCCGCTCCCATCGGCGCAGGTGCCGCAGGCCCAGGGCCGCATCGTCGAACATCGCGCCGACCTCGAACTTGTCGAACATCGGCCCGAGGTGGTAGAGGAACCGGACGCGCTCGTGCCGCTTGAGCCGATCCTCCGCGGCGGGGATGAGCACCTTCTTGTAGTCGTCGTCGGTGACGATGCCGGTCGCCGAGATGGCGAGCACCGAGTCGGGATACTCGGGAAGGATCTGGATCATCGGGGGCCTCCTGGGTTGGCGGCGGAGCGTTCGCACGGGCCCGCGGATTCAGGCGCGGTCGATGACCTCGCGCTCGGCCTGCGCCCAGTCGGAGGCGGCGGAGCCGGGCTTGCCGGTGCGCTGGCGGGAGAGGTAGATGTCGTAGGCCCGCGACTCGATGCGGTCGCGGTGCGACGACCTGTTCGGCTGGTCGTGCGAGACGGACCCGCCCTCGCTCTCCCATCGCTGGAGCGGTTGGGTCTGGGGGGCTCCGGTGGGCTGGCCGGTTCTGGATTGTGCGGTTCTGGACATGCTCATGGTCATTCCTTTGCGGTCGGTTGGTGCGATCGGGTCATTGAACGAAATCGGAATCGCGGCCGCGAGGCGCTCGAGAAGACTGCCGCGCGGCTCCGCGGCGGGCTCAGAAGCAGTTCTTCTGCACGTGCTTCTTGATGATGTCGCGGGCCTTCTGGACGTTGGCGGTCTCCTGCTTCTTGATGTTGCGCCAGAAGTCCTGAAGCTCCGGATCGCCGTCGGCGTTGGCGATGCACTGGTCGCACCGCCAGAGCGTGTCGAGGCGCGAGCTGAGGTAGTGGATCAGATCGTGGTCGTGGTCGAGCATGCCCCGGGTCTCTCCGACGTGGGCATAGGGCTTGGCTTCCGTGGTCATCGTGGTGGCCATTGCTGCAAACTCCTTTCGAGATGTGTTCCCCCGGTCCCCATTGCGTGTCTTGCCTGCACGGTCCCCTCTGCCTCCCGGTCCTCCAACCCACCTCCCCACGCGCCGCGGCCGTTTGCACCCGCGGGCAACGTGTGATAGGGGCATCATGGAGCGCGCGTTCTAAATGCGCGATGAAGCGACGAGAGTTTTTTGGTGCCCCTCACCCCAACGTGGGCAGGCGATGAAAAACGGATAGCAACACGAAGCGAACAGCGGGGGGAATCCGCGGCGGGTTGTGCACACTCGCTCGCGTGCGCTCACCGGCCGGTTCCCCCGGCACCCCCTCCCTTGAAGACAAGGAAACAGCCCCCGCGCGGTGGGCTGCCCCTCTCCGGATGGGGGGTCCGATCGAGCGGAGCGAGGGTGCGCTGTGCGGGCGGAAGTCCGTCTTATGGGTCACGCCGTGACACGCGAGCGTTCTCGACAGACGCCAGTCCCTCGATCCACAAACGGGTGTTCGGCAAGCGCAGCTCCGGCGGAACGCGTTCAATGGGCGGTTCGACCGGCGTACCTCCGTCTGCGAGACCACTGCCCGGCCAAAGCACGATACGAACTGATTCCGGGCTCAATTGCCCGAGTACCATTGCTGGAACGCGCTGCACAAGTTCGCCCATCGATCACCTCGCGACACGAGGGTACTGCGTCCGTACTGGCGATTCCCTCTCCGCGTTCCTCTCCTCTGGTCCCTCCGGCGCCACCGAATTCCTGCCTTTCTCTGTGCCCTTTGTGTCGCCTCTGTGTCCTCTGTGGACCCGGCTGTTGGATTGGGCGAGGGGTAACATCGCCTGATGCCGCTCGACGCCACATCCATCCCGCCCGCCCTCATCCGCAAACTGGAGGAACTCTCCGGCACGATGGGGGAGTTGGACTTGCAACTCTCCGATCCCGCGGTGGTGGTGGATCACAAGAAGGTGCGGGATCTCTCGATCAGGAAGGCCGCGCTCGAGCCGGTGGTGAGCGATTATGCCGAGTATGTGCGGCTGGTGAAGGAGGCCGAGGGGTTGCGGGCGATGATCGCTGGGGGAGATGCGGATATGGGCGCGATGGCGCGCGAGGAGCTGCCGGGTGTCGAGACGCGCGCCGCGGCCGCGATCGAGCGGGCCAAGTCCGCCCTTGTCAACGCCGACGACCGTGCCGTCGGCTCGGTCATCCTCGAGGTCCGGGCCGGCACCGGCGGGGATGAGGCGTCGCTCTGGGCCCGGGACCTGATCGACATCTACGCCAAGTACGCGGCCAAGAAGGGCTGGGCGTTCGAGACCATGGAGCTCGCCGCCGAGCCGAGCGTGGGGGGCGTGCGATCGGCGACGATCAACGTGCGCGGCGAGGGGGTGTGGAGCGAGCTGGCCTTTGAGGCGGGCGTGCACAGCGTGAAGCGCGTGCCCGCGACGGAGGCGGCGGGGCGCGTGCATACGTCGACCGCGACCGTCGCCGCGCTCCCCGAGCCGGAGGAGGTGCAGGTGCACATCAACTGGGCCGCGGATGTGGCGGAGGATGTCACGACGGCCCAGGGCCCCGGCGGGCAGAACGTGAACAAGGTGGCGACGGCGGTGAAGCTCTTCCACAAGCCGACGGGGATCGAGGTGCGGATGCAGGAGAGCAAGAGCCAGCAGCAGAACCGGGAGAAGGCGAGGCGGCTCCTGATGGCGCGGGTGTACGAGCTGGAGCGGCGGAAGGTGCACGAGGCGCGCGCGAGCGCGCGCCGGGAGCAGATCGGAACGGGGGAGCGCTCGGAGAAGATCCGGACGTATCGGTACAAGGATGGGATCGTGGCCGACGAGCGGCTGCCGGGGGAGTATCCGCTGCGAGACATCCTCGCGGGAGACCTGGGCAGGCTGTTCAAGGACCTGATCGAGCAGGAGACGGCGCGGCGGATTGCGGAGCTGTGAATCGCGATCAAGTCAAGCCGTCACGGGAGCCAGCCCATGGCGAACGCGAGAATCAGTCCGACAAGCACGATTGTGCCTGCGATGACCGCCGGCAGATAGCCCGCCTGCGTAAGCGGTGGCTTGCTCCGCTGGGCGAACGGCGCGATCGTTGCGTGAAGGGCGGCCAAGTTTTCTGAGAACGAGCAGAGGAAGATCCGGCCTTGGGTCGTCGAGATCAACAGCCAGTCGGGCCCACGTTGGAAGCCGGTTATGAACTGAACCCACAGGATGTCCTGCAAAGGGCAGTCGAGATTCCGTCTTGTACGTGGAAGATGGAATCCGTTGTGGACGAACACATTCTCGAAGCAAAGGTTCCCGGGACTCCCGTCGAGGAACACCCTCCGCGCTCGCGATCGAAGCAGCGGCAACGAGACGCTCACCGCAATGGGAAGGCCGATGACGGCGATTCCGCCGAGCAGAACGTATCCGAGAGCGGTGCTTCGTGCGGCGAGAATGCCGCCGTAGGTTCCCGCCGCCAACACTCCCCAAAGCGGAATCAGCGAGACGAGGGCGAGTATCCACTCGAACACTCCCCTCGGACGGCTTGTCCAGAGCAACTCTGACGAGTGTGCATCGGCCGCTGTCTGAGAGGAACTCGGCATCTGTCGACATGGTGTTGTTGGAGCGCGCCGCGGCGAATCGCGGAGTTGTGATCTCGTCAAAACTCCACAAAGTGATCCCACACCCGATACTCATGCGCCGCCCTCGGCCGCAGCGCATGCAACCGCTGCTTCTCAACACTCGGCCACACCGACACCATCTCGCACAGCCCGTTGCCCACGAAGAACGCGCTGCACTTTTGCACGCTCGGCATCCATGCATCGTCCAGCACGATCAGCCCGCCCTCGCGCACCAGCCGCAACGAATAGAACACATCGATCATCGCCCCATCGAACCGGTGATCGCCGTCGATGAACGCGAGGTCAAACCGCTCTCCGGCATCCACCAAGCGCGGCAGCACACGCTCCGAGCGCTCGGCGAAGAAGCGGTGGTGGGGCGCAAGCCCCGCCTGCTCCAGATGAACCAGCCCCGCGTTGTTCCAGAGTTGGGTCTCGCCGGGATCGATGGATGTGAGCGCTGCAAGGCAGTCGGGTGTCGCGCCTGATTGCGGCCATCGCCGACCCTCCCGCGACCGAACCCGCAGCGCGGCCTCCAGCAGGAACGACGCCGACATTCCGTACCCGAACCCGGTTTCGAGGCACGTCGCCGCGTTCACCGAAAGCGCCAGTTCACGCAAAGCCTCGCCGCGCTCCCGCGTGATCCCCGACGGCCACACCGGCAGGGGGGTCCCGCTCTGGTCCGGCAACGTGCCGCACTGGTAGATGTGCTCGCGTGCGGCCCGGGCG
>DASZWV010000320.1:0-9636 GCA_035546115.1 Phycisphaerales bacterium | reverse complement strand
GGAGCTCGTGCGTGAGGCGGGCCGGGATCCCGATGTCCACGATGGGGCGGGTGGTGATCGATCCCACGCGGAGCGTGGGGGTACCCGGGATGGTGATGCCGAGGGTGGCCCGCGCAGCGTCGGTGATGGCGGGCGCGGCCTGCATGCGGCGCACCGCCGGGCGGATGAGGGATTCGACCGCAGCGCGGACGTCGCGCTTGGCGGCGATCGCGGCCCGGACGGCGGCCAGCGCGGCGGTGTGCTCGGCGCGGGCCGCCTGCCAGTCGGTGATGCGGTGGCGGATCAGGCCGATGGTCGGCGGATCGATCCCCAGGCCGGGGCCGAGATCCGTGATCGCCTCGCGGAACTGCCGCGACCACGCATCGAACGCATCATCCGAGCGGGGGATGTAGTTGTTGCTCACGCCGCCCATGGACAGGTCTCCGCGCGGAATCCGCGCGATCTCCGCGCGACCCCGCACGATCCCCGCATCGGTCCGAGAACGGGCGGACTTGATGTCCGCGGGCGTGTAACCGCGATGCGAGCACGCGGCGGGGGCTTTGGGGCCCGTGGCGCGCCGCCAATGGACCCTCCCACGGCGCGGGAGGGTCCATTGCAAGCGCGCCGGGGCTCCGTGGAGGATGGACTCCGCCCTCCGGCGCGGCGGGAGGGTCCCGCGGAAGATGCCCGGAGCCCCGGCGCAGCGCGCCGGAGGCCAGTGGTGGCGCGCCGGAGGCCAGTGGAAGCGCGCCGGAGGCCAGTGGAAGCGCGCCGGGACTCCGGACGAGAGAGACGAGCCTCCGCACACATCATCTTCCTTCGTGAACATCGTCTCCGCTCCGTGCCCTCCGTGACCCGCATCGGCGGCCGTGCGCGCGGAGGCGGAGTCTGCCGGGCATTCCTCGGTGCACTCTGTGCTCTCTGTGGTGAGAGCTTCGGGCAGGAGACCGGACAACCTCCGCTTGCGCGGAGGGCTCGTACATCAGGCCGCGGCGCGCTGCTGGGCCCGGATGGTCTCGATCATCTCCTCGACGATGCGCTCCAGCGTGTACTCCTGCTTCCACGCCGGATAGTCGCGGCGGAACTTCGCCATGTCGGTGTAATAACAAATGTGGTCGCCGATGCGGTTGGTCGGGTTGTAGGTGAGCTTGGGGGCCTTGCCGGTGCGCGACTTGATCATGTCCACGCACTCCATGAGGCTCGCGGCGTTGGCCTTGCCGCCGCCGAGGTTGTACACCTCGCCCGGTCGCGGGTTCTGGGCGAAGTGCCAGAAGGCGCTGATGACGTCGTGGCAGTGGATCTGGTCGCGGACCTGCTTGCCCTTGTAGCCGAAGACGGTGTAGGGGCCTTCGCGGAGCGAGGTGAGCACGAGGTAGTTCAGGAAGCCGTGCAGCTCGACGCCCGAGTGCTGCGGGCCGGTGAGGCAGCCCCCGCGGAAGATGCCGGTCTTGAGGCCGAAGTACTTGCCGTACTCCTGGGCGAGGATGTCCCCGGCGGCCTTGCTCGCGCCGAAGAGGGAGTGCAGGCAGTTGTCGATGGAGAGGGTCTCGGGGATGCCGTTGGTGTACGCCTTGTCGGCGTAGTCGTAGCGCTTCTCGAGCTCGGTCATGGCAATCTTGTTGGGGGCGTCGCCGTAGACCTTGTTGGTGGAGACGTGGATGAACACGGCCTTGTCGCGGTGGCGGCGGGTGGCCTCGAGGAGGTTGAGCGTGCCGGTCGCGTTGACCTCGAAGTCGTCGAAGGGGCGGCTGGCGGCGAGATCGTGGGAGGGCTGGGCCGCGGCGTGGATGATGAGGTCGAAGGGGGAGTTCTTGAAGAGCGTCAGGACCCCCTCGCGGTCGCGGATGTCGAGGGTGATGTGCGTGAAGCGCTTGCAGGTCCGCTCCAGGCGCTGGCGGTTCCACTCGGTGTCCCCCTTGGGGCCGAAGAAGTCGGCGCGCATGTTGTTGTCGATGCCGGTGATGGTGAAGCCCAGCTTGTCGAAGAAGGTGACGGCTTCGGAGCCGATCAGGCCGCTGGAACCGGTGATGAGCACGTGCATGGGGGCTCCGAGAGGGAGGGAGGGGAAGGCGTGGAGGCGTACGGGCGTACAGAGGGCCGGGGACGGAAGGAATGTCGGACTCCCGGGTGGGGGGGCTTGAGGTTCTCGGGCCGCCCGCGGGGCCGATAGAAACGCGGGCCCACCTTCAAGCGGGGGTCCGGGAACACCGATAACGGTGTAGGGAGGGGATGGTGCGAGCCACAACGAAGAACCCGCCGCGGAGCGGCCGGGCACCCGGATCCCCATGTACGTTTCGACCGTTCCCAGCCAGGTAGATGTCTCGCCGCCGCTGATCCACTGCATCGGGGACAGCCATGCGGGGTTCTTCGCCGGGCAGGATGCGATACAGCCGCTCTGGCCCACTCCGGCCGCGCGGAATCTGCACGGGGTCGCGGCGTACCGGCTGGGGCCGTTCCTGGCGCACAGCGTCTGCAACCCGCGGCACCGCGTGCGGAAGCTCATCGAGGGGATCCTGGCGGGGCTGTACGCGCCCAACCGGGTGCTGCTGGGGTTCGGGGAGATCGACTGCCGGCGGCACATCGTGCCCATCGCGAAGGAGAAGGGGTGGACGATCGCCCGGGTGGCGCAGGATGTTGCGCTCCGGTACGTGGAGACGGCGGCGTGGCTGCGCGACCAGACGGGCATCGACGGGGAGGAGCGCGGCGGGGATGGGAAGGGTGGGGGCGTGGAGTTTGGGGTGTGGGGCGTGACTCCGACCGCGGGCGGAGAGGTGAAGAACCCGCGCTATTGGCCGAGCGGAACGTGGGAGGAGAGGAAAGAGGCGACGCGCGAGTTCAACGCGGGGCTGGCACGGGCGTGTTCCGGGCTCGGGCTGATGTTCGCGAGCATCTGCGATGAGGTGGTGCATCCCGACGGGACGCTGCGGACCGAGTACTTCATGGATGACATCCACCTGGGGCAGGCGGCGGTGCCGCTGGCGCGGCGGGCCCTGGCGCGGGTGGGGTGGATCGGTGCGGGCGCGGAGGGTGAGACGGGCCTCGCGATGACGCACGTGGACACGCAACTGATCGCGGGCGGGTGGGCGATGGCGCACGCGCCGGCGACGAACCTGCCGGAGGGCGTCAAGGCCGCGCTGATCGACCGGGCCGCGCTGGAGTGTGCGCGAGCGGGGCGGAGGCGGGTGGCGCTGTTCGGGGCCGGGGCGCACACGCGGCGGTTCACGCTCGAGCCGTACCGGCGGCGGGGGCTGGAGGTCGTGGCGATCCTGGATGATCGCTCGGTGGATACGCACGTGCTGGGCGTGCCGGTGCTGCGGCCGGAGCGGGCGCCCAAGGACGTGCAGGCGGTGATCATCTCGACGGATGCGGCGGAGGAGGCGATGCTGGCGCGGGCGCGGGAGACGGTGGGGATCAGGGGCGTGGAGGTGGTGCCGGTGTACACGTACGCGGCTCCCGCGCCGACGCCGGTCGCGGCGTAGAAGGCTCACCACAGGGACACAGAGGCACAGACAAGAGCGGGAAGGGGGCGGGCGCGGAGTGGCGGGGTGGCCAGGGCGAAGGAGGTCGGCGTGCTGGTCGTGTGCTGCGGGATGTACCGGTCGGGATCGACGCTGCAGTACCAGATCGCCAGCGCGCTGGTGGAGCGCTCGGGGGTGGGAAGGCGGCTCGGGTGGGACTGGGCGTCGGCGGATTTCTCGCTGGTCCGGCCGCGTGCGCCCTTTGGGGTGATCAAGGTGCACGAGCCGCACCCGGTGCGGGGCGTGGAGGAGGGGCTGGACCCGGAGTGGACCAGGTACGTCTATTGCCATCGCGACCTGCGGGACGTCGTGGTCTCGTACGCGGCCAAGCTGAACGTCGATCTGACGCGGCCGCCGGACGACAAGAACGCGGCGTGGCTGGGCGTCATCATGCGGGCGTACGCGCACTTCGCGGCGCGGCGGGGCCGGCGGGTGCTGGTGCGCGGGTACGACCAGTTCGTGCACGATGTGGAGGCGGAGGTGCGGGTGATCGCGGAGTTCCTGGGAGTCCCCGCGGATGCGGCGGCCTGCCGGGAGATCGCGGCGGATGTCTCGATCGAACGGCAGAGGGAGCGGATGGAGTCGGCCGCCCGCGCCACCTCGACGAAGATCGAGAGCGCCTCGCTCGTGCACCACAACCACATCCGCGATGGGCGGAGCGGGCAGTGGCGCGAGCAGTTGCCCGCGCCGTGGGTCGAGCACGTGGAGAAGCAGTACGGGTGGTGGCTGCGGGCGAACGGGTACGAGCCGGCAGCGGCGCGTGCGGTCGCCGGGGCACGGTAGAGAAGTGAGACGTGAAGAGTGAGAAGTGAAAAGAGTCAGGCCGCTGCGCTTCGGATCGTCTTCGCGGAGGTGGTCTTGATCGCGGGGACGACCTCGGGCCGCTCGCCGCCGTAGAGGCGGACGACCGAGATGCCGCGGCCCTGCAGCGGGGCGCAGCTCTGCAGCAGCGCGGGCTCGTGGGCGTCGGAGGAGATGACGACGGCGTCGATCCCCTTGGCCGCGGCGTTCTCGCGGGAGACGATGGGGAAGCCCCACATCCGCTGGCCGTGTCGGGCGGGGTTGTCGTCGATGATGCAGGCGACGTCGACGGGGGTCGTCATCAGGGCGGAGGCGACGTCCTTGGTGTGGCGGCCGCCGCCGTAGATGGCGATGGACTTCCAGCCGCGATCGGCGCAGAGGAGCAGGGCGGACTTCATCTTGCCGATGGCGTCGGTGCGCTCCTCGGGCCCGCTCGGGCCCCTGGCCAGGAAGTGGGCCATGTGGCGGTCGGCGAGGGTGCTGGCGGTGGAGCGCAGGGGCGTCATGTCGATCGTCCGGTTCATTCCCTTCGGTTCGTGGCCGGGGAACTCGCGGAACGAGCGCTGGATGAAGGTGTAGCAATCCGTCGCCATGCGCTTCTCGCAGAGCTTGTGCCAGTCGGGCTGCTCGCCGCCGGTGCGGGTGAAGTGGTCGTGGAAGTGGGAGAGGTCGTCGCGGCACCAGAGCGCATCGAAGCACCTGGCGACCCAGTAGAGCTCGACATCACCGTAGCAGTGGAAGTAGTCGGCGCACATCGGGCCGGTGCCGCGGTACATCGTCTCGATCCATTTGCGCCCGAGGAAGGGCGAGCCGCAGTACTCCTTGGCGTCCATGAAGTCGTCGCCGTGGGGCTGCATGACGCCGAAGGTGTCGGGGAAGCGATCGAGGAACTGATCGGCGAGCTGCTCGGCGGTGTAGTTCGGGTCCGGGAGCATGTCGTCGCCGCCGGAGACCACGATCGGCGCGGACTTCGGAACGATGTCGCGACAGAGGATGTTGATGGACCCGGCCCAGCCCGGATACTTGTCGGACCAGACGACGATGTCGGCGGGGATCTCCGCGCGGACCTGGTTCTGGAGGATGGCGATCTTGTATCCCTGCTCGCGCCATTTCGGGAGTGTCTTGCGACATTTGTCCGGGTTGGCGGAGGGGATGGCGAACCAGACTTCGGGCTTGGACGAGGGCATCGGAAACTCCTTATCGGACCAACGGCCGGTGTCGCATTGGCCGCGGCCGGCTGTCGGCGGAGTTCCTATCGGTCCGTGAAGGCGACGGGTTTATCCGCTCTGGGGCCTGTTTGGAGGGGTGTGTAGAGCGGAACGATGCGGACGCCATGGGCCGCGAGGGGCGCGGCGGAGCGCATCAGAGCCGCCTCCATCGTTTGCGAGCTGAGGATGACCGCGTCGAGGTTCAGGTCGAGGGCTTGCTCGACGGAGAGGACGGGGAAGCCCCAGAGCCTGCGGCAGGCGTTGCCCTGGCCGCGGCGCTCGGCGTGGTCGTCGATCAGGCAGACGATCTCAACGGGGGCCGGCGGCTCGGCGAGGGCGTTGACGGCGCGGCGGGTGTGCGTGCCCGCGCCGAAGATGGCGATGCGATGCTCGCCGCGGGTGGCACACTCGGCGAGGGCGTTGCGGAGGCGGGTTTCTCCGTCGCCGCGGGTCAGGGGTTCGCCGTAGCGGGCGATCCAGTAGGCCTCCGCGGTGTGGTGGTATTCGCGGCGGATGAGGTCCGCATCGAAGACTGGCGCGCCGCGCGGGCCGGCGAGCGGCTCGCAGCCGGGGAAGCCGAGCCAGACTCGGGCGATGAATCGCTGCACGTCCTCGCGGTCGTGACGCTCGACGTGCTCGGTCCAGTAGTCCGGGCGGGTTTCGCCGGTGCGTGAGAAGTGGCGGTGCTCCTGCGTGAGGTCCGGCCGCTCCCAGAGCGCGCCGAGGGCGCGGGCGACCCAGTAGAGCTCGTTGTCGGCCCAGTTGTGCCGGTATTCGCCGTGCATCGGGCCGCGGCCGCCGTAGGCGCGATCGATCCACGCGCGTCCGAGCCATGGGCTGCCGCAGAAGCGGGCCGCGCCGAGGTAGCCGTCGGCGGTGGGCTGCATGACGCCGAAGCTGTCGGGAAAGTGGGTGAGGAACTGCGCGGCGAGATCGCTCGCGGCGTGGTGGGCGTCCGGGAGCATGTCGTCGCCGCCGGAGATGACGATCGGGGCAGACTTGGGGACGACATCGCGGCAGAGGATGTTGATGGACTCGGCCCAGCCGGGGTAGCGGTCGGACCAGACGGTGATGTCGGCGGGGATGTCGGCCTTGATGCGGTTCTGGAGAACGGCGACCTTGTAGCCGCGCTCCTGCCAGATGGGGAGCACACGCCGGCAGTTCTCCGGGTTGGCGGAGGGGATGGCGAACCAGATCTCATGCGAGAGGGGGGGAGCCGGAGGGTGCGCTGGAAAGGAGGGAGCCATCGTTCAGGCCCTGGCTGCGGTCGGTGGTTCGGCGAGCCGGCCGAGCATGTCGATGGCGAATCGCTCGCTGGTCCACCATCTGCGCGTGCGAGCGGCGACGCCCCGGATGATGTTCGCTCGCCACTCGTCGCGCTCGACGGCCCAGGTGAGGCGCTCGCGGAGTTTCGATTCGCTCATGAAGCCGATCTCGGCGAGGTCGCCGAAGACCCAGGCGGCCTCGTGGTCGATGGGACGGCCGCCGGTCTCCAGCCAGGGGTCCTGGGCGCGATCGCGAGGAATGACCTCGACGTGTCGGGCCTCGAGGCCGAGACGCTGGCGGAGCGCAGCGTGCGCCGTGAGCAGCGGCTCATCGACCGTGAGGAAGCCCATGCCCTGGGTGTTCAGGGCGCTGAACCGCGAACGCCCGCTCGCCGCCAGTTCGCCGACCATGTGCGTGACGATGAGGCCGAGATCGTCGGGGCGGAGGCGGAGCAGGCAGAGACCGCCGGAGAGGAAGCACTCCAGCGGGCGCTGGTGCTGAACGGCGGAGATGGATGCGTGGATGTGGGCGCGGGCGGCGCGGTAGCAGGCGCGGAGCTCCTCGCCGTGGTCGAGCGGACCCCCCGCCGCGAACTCGGCGAGTTCCGGGTGCGATTCCCAGCCGCGCCCGTGGATGCGCATGCGCCACGCGCGCTCGCGGGCGAGCCTGGCGGCCCACGAGAGGGCGCGATGGCGATATGCGCGGTCGGCGATGGGGAGGGTGGCGGAGTTGGTGAAGAGCGTTACGGCCTCGGCGGTCGCGGGCTGGCCGGTGATGGCCTCGATGGCCGTGCGCGTGGCCGCGTACAGGCCGTCGAAGGCGATCTTCTGGGGTGGGCCGTCGGCGAGATTCAGCGCGTGGTCGTGGATCGCGTGGAAGAGGGCCTCGGCGCGATGGCGCGGCATGCCGCCGGGGCCGGAGGCGGCCTCGCGGATCAGGCGGTCGCGGCAGGCGGCGGCCGTCTCGCTCTGATTGCCGACGTAGGCGATCTCGCACTCGAAGCGCTTGAGCAGGCCGGGATCGACCGGGCCGGCGTGGAACTTCGTGCCACTGGCGACGACGGGCGTGTAGAACAGCCGCTCGCGCGGATAGCCGCACCGCTGCAGGAACGATGGGTGCAGGTGGCCCGCGACGAGATCGCGCGGCCCGATCGTGCTCCCGGAGCCGCTGCGGAACAGGTGCGGCATGGCGTCCTGCACCCATGAGATGACGGGGATCTGAGCCGGAATGATGCCGCCGAGGTCTGCTCGGGTGTGGTTGATCAGCACGACCACGTCGGGGCGGAACTCCGAGAGCGCTCGGAGATAGGCGGGCTCGGCGAGGTGGGAGTGATCGTCGGGCTCGGTGAGGATGTGCGGCCGGCACCCGAGCGATTCAAGGGCCGCGGCGAGGTCGGCCGCGCTGTGCCGGATGAACGTGGAATAGCGGCTGACCGGAATCAGCACTCGCAGGCCTGTGCGGTTGCGCAGGCGTTCGGTGAGGTGGCTTGCGGGCTTCGCGGCGTATTCGGCAGCAACCAGGGCGCGCAGGTGGAGGCAGTGTGCGTTCTGCGATTCCGCGGCCTCGTCGAGGATCTGCGTCGGCGGCGGATCGAGGCGCGTGCGAACGGTGGGGAGCGTGACGACCGGGCCGGCGAGTCTCAGGTCGAGGATCTCCGGTCGGGCGAGGTGCTCCCGGAAGCGGCGGGCGGCGTCGCTTCCGATGTACGCGAGCAGCCGATTGGATCGAAGGTGCTCCGAGAGATCGGTCTGCGCGAGGCCGTCCAGGAACTCCATCACGTCGGCGGCGAGGAGAAAGATCCGGGGCTGATGGCCATCGGAAGCACGAGGCGAGTCGCGCGAGATGCGAACGAACAGCCACGGCGGGTCGATCCCCTCGAGATAGAACGGCGCGGGCGAGTTGGCCGGCAGCTGCGCGGCCTCGGCCTGGGTCCGATGGTCCGCAAGGCGATGCGGAGTCCACGCATCGGGCTGGCCGCGGGTGCGGGTGATGACCTGTCCATCGGTCGTGCGGAACCACTCGAGGGAGGCGGCGTGTGCGAGCCATCTCTCGACGTGCGGGCGGAGGTCAACCGGATCGCTCGGGCGCGAGGCGAGGGCGTCGAGGTTCGCCCGGCAGATCCGTTCGAGATCGGTGATGCGGATGCGGTCGTCTGGGAGGCGGTGCACCTCATCGGCGAGCGCGACTGTCGCGAGATCGATCGCGTTTTCCGGGGCGATGCGAGCGAGGTGCTCGCAAGCGGGGGTGCGCAGGCCGAGGCGCGTGAACGCACTCGAAAGGAGGAAACGGATAACATCATCCCGTGGTTCGAGGGCAAGGGCTCGAAGCGCGAGTGGAATGAAGTTCCACGAGTTCGATGCGGCCCGACCGAGTTCGATGATCTGGGCGCGAGTGATGCCCCCCCGTTGCTGGGTGGAGGCGGATGTGGCGACGGACATGGAGGCAATGTCGGCGGTTGAAAGGCATCCGGGGGAGAATCGGCGGGGAAGATTCTGCTTGGACCAGGGATACTCGTAAACTGGGTGTGAGAAGTTCGGCGAACGGCTGCCTACATTGATTAGGGTCGATATGCTCTCCAACAGTTGTTTGAATCGATGAGATCGGCACTCGGATGCCGTCAGGGAAAACGTCATGGGATGGAAGGTCTGGATTCTGCGAATCGCGCTGATCGGCTGCCTGCTGGCGGTTGGCGCTGGCATTTGGGGGTACAAGGCGAACTGGTGGCGTGGTCCGAAGCCCGATCCCTTCGCCAACTTCGAGCCGGCGCAGGCGGTGCAGGTGGCGTCGGTCGGCACCGGGTCGTGGCGCCCCACGGCCGACATGGTGGGGACGGTGTTCGCGCTGCGCTCGATCACCGTGAGCAA
>DASZWV010000319.1:0-8566 GCA_035546115.1 Phycisphaerales bacterium | reverse complement strand
CGCGTGCACGAGGAGGTGCGGGACTTCGGCATGGTCGTCGATCCCGGGTGCATGAAGTGCATGGACTGCGTGAGCGTGTGCCCCAACGAGGCGCTGAGCTTCGGGTTCACGAAGCCCGCGCTGCTGGCCAGGCCGCGCAAGGGCGCGGAGGAATCCGCGGCCAGGGCGAAGGCCATGCGGGCGGCACGGTGGGATCTGTCGTGGCCGGAGGAGATCGCCTGCCTGATACTCTTCGTCGCGCTGTTCGCGTGCTATCGCGGCATGCTCAACCAGGTGCCGATGCTCATGGCCGTGGCGATGGCGGGGCTCGGGTCGTGGGCGTGCTGGAAGACGTGGCGGCTCTTGGGCGATGCGAACAGCCGTGTGCATGGGTTCCAGCTCAAGATGAGGGGGCGCGTGCGGGCGTGGGGATGGGCGTTCGCGATCGCGACGCTCGTGTGCATGGTCGTTGCGGGGTGGAGCGGGTATGTGCGGTGGAACCTGCTGCGGGCGCAGATCGCGTACCAGCGGCTTGACACGCCGGCGGATGTCGTGCTCCGGCCGGACTTTGCGCCCACACCGGAGGATGTCACGAAATCAAAGGCCGCGCTGGAGTTCTATCGCAGGGCCGCGCCGCCGGGAGAGCTCGGCGGCGGCGTGGGATACCTGTGGCCGCTGCGGCCCGAGGAATGGCTGAACATCGGGTACCTGCGGCTGCTCGCCGGCGACTGGGATGGGGCCGAGGCGGCGATGCAGCGGATCATCGAGACGGGGCATCCGAAGGATGAACTGGTCTTCCAGCTCGCGCGGGTGAAGAACGCGAGAACTCAGGCGGTCATCGAACGGATGGGCTACCAGGGGCTGCCCGAGCAGGAGACCAGCAAGGTGCAGGCCGCGTCGCAGGAGCGCATCGAGGCGATGCTGGCCGATGCGCTGGCGCGGCACGACGACCTGTTCTCGGTGCGGGATCACATTCTCCGCCGCAGGATCGATGCGGCTCGCCAGGCGATCCAATCCGACGCTCAACCCGCGGCGGCCAACCCGCACGTCAAGGAGTTGATCGCCGCCGCGCTCGCGGAATGGGATGCGGTGATCTCCCGGCACCCGCGCTGTGCGCGGGCGCGGCTCATCGCCGCGGGGTTCACCCGCGACTTCGGAGACACGGCCAAGGCCAAGTGGCTTGTGGATTCGGCCTTGCAGCAGCGGTCGATCACGCCGGATGAGTACCTGCTCGCGGCGGATGTCCTGCGAACGCTCGGCGAGCGTGATCGGGCCGCGGAGGTCGCGCTCAAGGGGGCGGATGCGGCGATGCGGGTTTCCGGGCCGCGCTTGGCGGCGGCTCGCCTGATGGCGCAGATGGGGATGGCGGATCGCGCCGTGGCCCAGGCGTGGCGGGCGGTGGAGCAGGCCCGCTCGCGCCCGAGCGCGCAGGGGGAGGCGGGGACGATCGTGGGCGCGGGGATGTTCCTCATCACGATGGAGCTCTCGATCGAGGCGGACCTCAGGGGCCTGACCGTGGAGCAACTCGAGGCGCGCGCGAAGGCCCTGGACCTGCCGGCGCAGGGCCGCCCGCCGCGGGAGATCGCGGCGGCGATCGTGAAGCACGAGCGGGAGCGCATGCGGCTGGATGGGATGCCGCTGATCGAGGAGGGAAGGGCGCTGGTCGGGGAGAGCGAGTGGGACTTGGCGTCGGTGGGCGTTCAACTGGCGCAGATGGGCTCGAACTTCGGCCGCGTCGAGCTGGTCGATGAGGCGATCAAGCTGCTCGAGCGTGCCCGTGACGCGAATCCGGGCTCGGCGCCGATTCGCAGCGACCTGGCGCGCGCCTATCTGTCCGAGTCGCGGGTCGAGGAGGGTCTTGGCGAGATCAGGAGGGCCACCGAGCTCGCGCCGTCGAACGTGGCCGTGGCGGAACTGGCCGGAAAGATCTTCGAAGCCGCGGGCGACATGGCCGGGGCTCAGGGGTGGCAGGCCGAGGCCAGGCGGAGGGCCGGGGTCTCCGGACCGATCGCTCCGCCCCCCTGAGAAGACGGCGCGATCGCGCAGGATCGGCGCGGCGGGATGACGCCCGCGGCGGGCCCTGGCCGGCCGGCGGGTCCGATAACGGGGCGAGATGCTCCTTCTCACGCACACGGACCGAGGGTGCCGATGCCCACCTCCCGCGTCGGGCCTCTTGCCGGCGCGCGATGCGAGGAATCTGCCATGCCCAAGTCACCCGACGAGAAGATCGATCACCTTGAGAAGCGGCTCAACCTGTGGCGCGTGCTCGCGGTCCTGCTCATCCTGCTGTTGCTGGTGACGCAGCGCCGCACGCTCATGTCCTGGGCGGACTCGGCCGAGAGCTGGATGCACCGCGTGGGCGGCTCAAGCTCGACCTGAGCCGGGCGCGTCGGGCGTCGGAGCGGCCCAATCGGTGTACCCTTGTGCGATGTCGCGCATTTGCACCGCAGGATCTGTTTCCATCGGCCCCGGCCGCCCGCTGGCCATCATCGCCGGTCCGTGCGTGCTCGAGTCGCTCGAGCTCGGCATGACGATCGGGCGCGCCGTGAAGGAGCACTGCACGCGGCTGGGGTTGTCCTTCGTCTTCAAGGCCTCCTTCGACAAGGCCAACCGGACGAGCATCGACTCGGCGCGGGGGCCGGGGATCGAGCGCGGGCTCGCCTGGATGCAGACGATTGGGCGCGAGCTGGGCGTGCCGCTGACGACGGACATCCACGAGCCGGTCCAGGCGGACATCGCGGCGCGGGTGGTCGATGTGCTGCAGATCCCCGCGTTTCTGTGCCGCCAGACCGATCTGCTGGTCGCGGCGGGCAAGGCCGCGAAGGAGCACGGGCGGGCCGTGAACGTCAAGAAGGGGCAGTTCGTCTCGCCGGAGGAGATGCGCGGGCCGGTGAAGAAGCTCGCGCAGGCGGGGTGCGAGAACGTCATGCTCACCGAGCGCGGCACGTTCTTCGGGTACGGACGGCTGGTGAACGATCTCATCGGCGTGGCCGACATGATGGCGCTCGGCGTGCCGGTGTGCTTCGACTGCACGCACTCGACGCAGCAGCCGGGCAAGGGCGAGGGCGGCAAGGTGACGGGCGGGCGGTCGGACCTGGCGCCGATGCTGGCGCGTGCGGCGACGGCCGCGGGCGTGCACGCGCTGTTCATGGAGTGCCACCCGGACCCGAGGTCGGCGCTCTCGGATGCGGCGACGATGATCCCGCTGGATCGGATGGGGGATGTGCTGCGTGATGCGGCGGCGATCAGGGGCGTTCTGCGATGACGGGGGCGCTGCTGGCGACAACGCTCGCGCGGGTGCGCGGCTCCTCGGACCCGTGGATTCTTCTGCTCATCTTCGGCGGCATCGCGATCATTCTCGCGGCCGTGTGGTGGTTCGAGCGTGCGCGGAAGCGGGCGATCGTCGAGGGTCTGCGGGGGCGCGGGTTCGAGGTGCGTGAGACCAGCCGGGCGCTCGACCCCGCGGACGATGCGCCGCTGCTGGGCAACCCGCTGTTGCTGTTCAAGCGCAACAAGGTGCGCTGGTCGGCGATGGGGGCGCACAACGGGAACGTCGTCCGGCTGCACGAGTACAGCTTCACGACCGGCTACGGCAAGTCGCAGCAGACGCACGTGCTCGTGTTCGCCTCGGCGGAGTTGCCCATCGGGCTGCCGGAGTTCACGATCGAGCGGAAGCGGTGGCTGACGTCGCACCGGCCGGCGATCAGGGGCGAGCCGCCGCCGGTGCAGGATGCTCGCCTGGCCGAGTTCGTGTGCTACGCGGCGGACGCCTCGGGGGCCGCGGCCGTGCTGACGCCCGGCGTGTGCGAGGAGATCGCCGCGTGGGACAAGAAGTACATGCTCCGATGCGCCGGGGGCTGGGTGTCGGTGGGGCGGCGCGGCGCCGGACGAATCTCGGAGATCGACGACCTGCTCGGGCGGCTGGATCGCGTGTTCAACGCGATCGTGGCGGGGCTGAGCGCGGCCTGATCGCGCGTGGGCGGGTCGCAAAAACGAAACGACCGGCCGCGGGGGCCGGTCGCGAGTGTTGCGATGGGAGCGCGATCAACTGGCCTTGAGCCATGTCGGGCGGGGGAGCTTGGCATCGCTCGGATTGATGCTCACCTTGTCCCCCTGGATCACGACGGTGCCGTGCCCGAGGGAAAAGAGCGTCTGGTCGCGGCCCATGTCGACCATGAAGCCGGGGCGGAACTGCGTGCCGCGCTGGCGGAGGATGATCGAGCCCGGGATCGCCGTCTCGCCGGCGTAGAGCTTGAACCCGAGGTACTTCGGGTTCGAGTCGCGCCCGTTCTGTGTGGAGCCCTGTCCCTTTTTGTGTGCCATGACGCGATCTCGATTCTGGTGCGGAGGGAATGCCCGGGGAAATCCCGTGTCGGGATCGTTTTCCTGGGCCGGGAGTGTATGCCCTGCCGTTTCGGGCGTCCAACCGATGTGCGCGATGCTCGCGGGCTAGCGCATGATCCAGCTGCGCTCGACGAGTGGGAAGGACCGCATGCCGACGCCCGACAGGTCGCCGGAAGCCTGGAAATCCAGCCGAAGCGTCTTGCGGAGGATGAACTTCTCCTTGCCGTCGGGGCTGGTGACCGTCTTGGTCTCGCCGCTGAAGCCCGCGGCGTACACGGTGAGCTGCGACGGGTTGAGCGAGCCGGCGGGCCAGATCACGAGCGCATCCTTGGCGTTTTCCTCGCCCTGCTGGAGCTCGCCGATGACGCCGATCTGGTCCTGGATGAACGGGTTCTGCGTCTCGGCGAGCAACTTCTGCGTGACGGCCACGGGGACGTCGTGCCCGGAGCGGACGACGTTCCCGTCGCCGTCGGAGAGCTGAAAAGACGGGGCGAAGAGCAGATCCTCGCCGGAGTTGTTGGTGACGTGGAAGGTCATGTAGAAGAACTTCTTCGGCCCATCCTTGAGGTCGATGGTCGTGACGCGCAGCTCGCCCGGATCGACCTGCAGCTCCCAGCGCTTGGGAACGGGGTCGGGCTCGGGGGCCAGCGCGGCGATCGGGGCGATCGCGATCAGACCGAGCGTGCCCAGCGCGACCGAGCAGGCGAGGCATCCGGCAATCCGAAGACGGCGCTGGGTGCGAACGGACGGGGTGAGCATGGGCGAAGGTCCTTCAGAGGCCGGAGGAGGTGGCCGAGTATTTCGGGGAAAGAACAGTCTACTGTGTCCGGAGGCTCGGAACAATGTCATCCCAACGAGCCCCTTACGCCGGGCGAGTTTCTCTGGTTTCACCATGACTACCGCATCGATCAATCCGGGAGTCAGTCCGGTAGATCCGGGGGAGGGCCCACGCGCCGAAGTTCGCGTGGTCCCCGTGACGCCGGATCTGCTCCGGGCGGCGGCGGCAAGGCTGGTGGGGGAGAACACGGGCGATCCGAACGCGACGGCGCAGCGGTTCCTCGACTCGGCGCGGGATCACCGCATCGATCTTTCGCTCATGTGGTGCACCCTGGAGCCGGTGACCGGGGGCGTGCCGGGGATCCCCGTGGAGCCGCGCATCGGACAGGTGTGCCTCGCGGTGATCGGCACCGGCCGCACGGCGATGATCTTCGTGTCCGGCCCGCGGAAGGGAAGGGGCTGGTCCGGGGGCGCGAAACTCGGCCAGAAGGCACAGGTCGCGGCGGCGGCGGAGCAGAAGGAGCGGGTCGCCCTCATCAACAGGGCCTGCGCGGAGGTGGGTTCGCCGCGCCCGGACGGGCGAACGCCGGCGGTGCTGGCGCAGGCGCTGCTGGAAGCGAAGGAGGCGGAGGCGGCGCGGGCGTTCAGGCTCGCGGGCTTTGCGCAGCTGGGCGATCTGGCGTACATGCGCCGGTTGATGGCCAAACAGCCGGGCCGCGTGCTCGAGCAGGCGGGGACTCCGGAGTGGCCGGAGGGTCTCCGGGTGGATTCCCTGGAGCAGTTGGCAGGCGAGGGGGCGAGCGAGGCGCAGCTGCACGAGTGGCTGGTGAGCGCCCTGGAGCGGTCGTACGTGGAGACGATGGATTGCCCGGAACTCTGCGGGATGCGCTCGATCGAGGATGTGCTGCAATCGCACAGGTCGGTGGGCGTGCTGGACCCGTCGCTGTGGTGGCTGGTGCGTGACAGGAATGGGCCGCAGGGATGCCTGCTGTTCAACGCAGCGCCCGAGCAGGACGCCGTCGAGCTGGTGTACCTGGGCCTTGCGCCGGCGGTGCGCGGGATCGGGCTGGGCGCCAGGCTCCTCGGATTCGGGCTGCGGCGGCTGTACGACCACGTGCTGGCGCCGCAGGCCCACGCGGGACACCCGCACCTGGGCGGGAGCGGGGGAGTGACCTGCGCGGTGGACACTCGGAACACGCCGGCGATGAAGCTGTATCGGCGAGCGGGCTTCGAGCGCTTCGGGCTCAGGCTGCCGCTGGTGCGGTCGCTCGGGCCGGCGGGAGCATGACGGCGACTTCGTGCTGCGATCCTCGGTGCGAGAGCGGTCTTTCCACAAAGATGTCCACATGGCATCCGGATTCGGCGCGCCTCCGTGGGAAATTTTTTTTGTTGCGTTCAACTCCCTGTTTCTCCCGTACCTGCGCGGGCGTGCGGTGGTGTGCACGGCAAGATTGTGTTGAGTCGGAGGGCAAAGCGCGGTACATTTCGGCCCTGGTCACGGAGCGGCCGGACGGATTCGATCGGCGGGTTTCCGCGTTGGGGGCGTTCTTCGGGGATTCGCGGAGCATCGTCGGACGGGTCCGGAGTTGAACGGACTCTTGGGTTCCCGAGCTGCGACAGCTTTGGGCGCTTGAGCACTTCGATTGGTCCATCCCCTCCGTTGTGAGATAGACAATCGACCTTTCCCGGAAAGGTGTGACCTGTGGAGACACGTCACGCTGGAGAGATGTCGTCCGCGCCGAATCGAACACGCCCCTCGGACTCGTCGCCGACGTCCGCCCTCGCGGGCAATGCCCCGCGGGACCGGAGCGGCGGCCTCGCCCAGGCCGATGGGCAGCCGCGCCTGCGGGCGACCCCGATGGAGCACCACCGGCGCGCCCTGACGGCCCACGCCGTGACGCGCCCGGACACGCTGAAACTGGCCGGGGCCGGGCCGGAGCCGGCTGCCACGGGCGATGCGGCGGCTCGCGTGGCGGCACGCGTGCGCTCGGAGATCGGGCACGACCGTTTCGAGGGCTCCTTCGGGACCAAGGCGCTGTTCCGCGTGGACTCCGGGGCGCTGGAGATCGCGACGCCCAACAAGGTGCTCTCGGGCCTGCTGGAGCGGCGCTTCGGCGACCTGATCCGCCGGGCGACGCGCCAGGAACTGGGAGACTTCCCGGTCCGGTTCGTCGTGGCGGGTGATCTGTTCGGGGCGCAGGTGATCCCGCCGGCCGCCCCGGCGCCGGGTTCCGCGATGGCGGCCTCGAGCGCGACCCGGGCGGCGCCGGCGGCGCGAAAGGCCGCGCCGCGCCCGAGCGCGACCGAGCGGTACCAGTTCGAGACGTTCATCGTCGGAGAGTCCAATCGCCTCGCGTACAACGCGGCGATGGCGCTGGCCGACGGCCAGGCCGAGGCGGAGGCGTACAGCCCGCTGTTCATCCACGGCTCGTGCGGGGTGGGCAAGACGCACCTGGTGCACGCGATCGCGAGGCGCTTCAAGGAGACCCACGCGGGCTCGAACGTCCGCGTGATCGGGTCCGAGGCGTTCGTGAACGAGTACGTCGCGGCCGTGCGTGCGGGCGACGTGGAGAAGTTCCGGCGGGCGTTCCGGCGCGTCGACCTGCTGTGCATCGACGATGTGCACTTCCTCTCCAACAAGCAGTCCACGCAGGGCGAGCTGCTGCACACGCTCGACGAGCTCGGGCGCGGCGGGGCGAAGATGGTGCTGGCCTCCGATGAGCCGCCGCGCCAGATCAAGGCGTTCTCGGCGGCCCTGGTGTCGCGGTTCCTCCAGGGGATGGTGGCGGGGATCCAGCCGCCGGACGCGGCGCTCCGGGAGAAGTGCGTGAAGATGTTCGCGGCGTCGCGCGGGCTGACGCTCGAGAAGGCTGCGGTGGACCTGATCGTGCAGCGGACGGGGCAACTGCCGGGGCAGGAGCCGGCGACGGTGCGCGACATCGAGGGGCTCATCACGCGGATCGATGCGCTCCAGCGGCTGGTGCCGGAGTATTCCGGCGGCCCAAGGGGCTCGGCCGAGCCGATCGGCGTGCTGCTGGTCGAGCGGGCCCTGGGCAACGGCAGCACCTCGACGGTGACCGATCCCGGCGCGCCGTCGCGGGCGGCCCGGCCGGTGCGGATCGACGCGATCATCACGCACACGTGCGCGGCCCTCGCCGTGGACGTGGCGGACCTGTCGGGCAAGACGCGGCACCCTCGCGTCGTCACGGCCCGGGCGGTGATCACCACGCTGGCCCGGCAGATGACCACGCTCTCGTACCCGGAGATCGCGCGGGCGATCGGGCGGCCCAACCACTCGACGGTGATCACCGCCTTCCAGCGGTTCGCCAAGCAGCTCGAGGCGGATGAGGCCGTGGACGCCCCGGGCGCGCCCGAGGCGCGGACGCTCACCGTGCTCGTGCGGCAGATCGCCGCGGCGGCCCAGATGGGGACCGGCGGGGGCGTCGGGGGCGGTGGCGGTGGGGGG
>DASZWV010000318.1:0-7720 GCA_035546115.1 Phycisphaerales bacterium | reverse complement strand
GGCAACGTCAACCCACTCTGATCCTGATACTTCCCCGCCTTGTCCGCATAGCTCGTCGCGCACACGCGATCGGCCTTCAGGAACACCAGCTGCGCGATCCCCTCGTTCGCGTACACCTTCGCCGGGAGCGGCGTGGTGTTGGAGATTTCCAGCGTGATCTTGCCGCGCCACTCCGGCTCCAGCGGCGTCACGTTCACGATCAGCCCGCACCGGGCGTAGGTGCTCTTGCCGACGCAGATCACCAGCACATCACGCGGGATCTCGATCCACTCCACCGTCTCGCACAGCGCGAAGGAGTTGGGCGGGATGATCACGTGGTCGCCGCCGTTGTCCTTGGTCCCCATCCCCGCGCAGTCCACCTCGACGAACAGGTCGGGGCTGAACGCCTTGGGATCCACGACGGTGATCTGTCCCGTGCGCGGCGTCGGCGTGAAGATCTTGAACTTGCTCCCCACCCGGATGTCGTAGCCATAGCTCGACACCCCGTAGCTGATCCTGCCCGGCCGCTTGCTCGCCTCGGCGAACGGCTCGATCGGGACCAGATCTCGGATTTGCGTATCGCAGAGAACGGGCATGACATACCTCGGCGAGGCCGGGAGATACCGGCCATGCCCCAAACGTTCGTCGATCAGTCAGCGGCCTTGGCTGCGATGACTGGCACGGAGAAGTGGCACCCACGGCGAGCCCGTAGCACGCGAGCCCGGGTGGGAAGGTGGGGAGTCTACCACTACAGATCGTGCATGCAATAGGGTACAGCCACAAAATACTGTGGGCAAACTGTCGCTTTTGCGCCCCCAATTCGCAAGCCCTTGATGTCAAACTGGTTAAGGCAGCGCAAAAAGTTGTCCCCACCCCGGACGGCTCCTGTCGCTCTCGCACGGGTCCCCAGGTTGTCCACATCCTCGCCCATCCCATCCACATCTTGCTCGCATCATCCATACCCTCTCGCTCCCCGCAACTGGCGCGATCCGGCAGACGGACCGTGTGCGGGCTTGGCGAGATTGGGGCGGGAAACGCGGCCAAAACGGCCTGTTCGGAGATGCCAGATGACCTGTGCGGACCGTCGGATGAATCGGTCGTGGGGTGCCCTGTCGCTTGCCCTGCTCTGCGCCGCCCCGATCGCGCTCTCGGGCTGCTCCGACCCGAAGCACGCTGTCAAAGTCAATCCGTCCAAGGCACTCGTCCGCGATGTGCCCCGCCCGCTGCTCGGAACCATCGGCGCCGAGGCGGCCTTCCGCGGCGTCGATCCCACGCTCATTTCCGGCCTCGGCATCGTCGTCGGCCTTGCCGGCACCGGCGGCTCGGACAACCTCGACCCGGCGGTTCAGACCACCATGGAGCGCGAGCTCGCCCGCGGCGGCGTCTCCTCCGGCGGACCCATCCAGAACTATCCCGGCTTCGAGGGCATGACGCCCGCGCAGTTCCTGCGCAGCCCCGACGTGGCCGTCGTCATCGTCGAGGCCCGCGTCCCGCCCGGCGCTCCCGAGGGAACGCCCTTCGACGTTTTCGTCCGCAAGCTCCCGGGCTCGAGCGTCACCAGCCTCGAGGGCGGTCGCCTGTGGACCACCGAGATGCGCATCGGCCCGGCGGCGGTCTTCGGGGCGGTCAAGACCCGCAAGATCGGCGAGGCCCGCGGCCCGATCTTCATCAATCCGTTCAGCGAGCCCTCCGTCGCCGCCAACGGCGAGGTGCAGATCACCCGCACAAGCGGCCGCATCCTCGGGGGCGGCAAGGTCACCTCTCCCCTGCAGATCGAGATGGTCCTCGACAACGACTCCTTCGCCCGGGCTCGATCGATCGTCGGAACCATCAACAGCCGCTTCCCGCGCGAGCCGGGCGATGAGGGCCCGATCGCCCGAGGGCGCGGCAACGGCGGCGGCACCGCCGGCTACCAGAGCATCGCGCTCCGGGTTCCCTACGCCTATCGCGAACGCTCCGATGAGTTCCTGCAGCTCGTCCGCCATATGCGCGTCGATCCCAGCCTGCCCGAGGAGTGGGCCCGTTCGTACGTGGAGGCCCTCAAGACGACCCCCGCGCTCGCCGAAGACCTCCGCTGGTGCTTGCAGGCCATCGGCCGCCCCGCCCTCCCCTTCCTCTCTCAGCTCTATGACTACAGCGAGACCGGCCCCCGCATGGCCGCGCTCAAGGCCGGCGCCAGGCTCGGCGATCCACGGGCCGCGCCGCCGCTGATCGAACTGGCCCACAAGGGAACGCCGGCCATCCAGGTCGAGGCCCTGCGCCTGCTGGCCGACATGCCATCCGATCCCCGGGTCAACCTCGCCATGCGCGAGCTCGTGGACGACACGAATCTCGAGGTCCGCATCGCGGCCTACGAGGGCCTCCTCAAGCGAAACGACCAGACCGTGTTCTCCGTCCGGATCGGCGCCGACAGCCTCCAGCCCAAGTTCATGCTCGACCTCGTCCCCGCCAAGGACCCGACGATCTACATCACCCAGCAGGGCGAGCCCCGCATCGTTCTGTTCGGCCCCATCGAGAAGGGCCGCGGGATACCCATCAACAAGCCCATCCTGCTCTCCCTCTGGGACGACCGCTTCATGCTCTCGGCGCCCGGCGTGACCGACACGCTTCGCGTGTACTACCGGGACTCGTTCACGGGCAAGGTCACCCAGTCCGACGCGCCCGAGAATCTCGCCGACTTCGTGCAGTTCATCGCCCACAAGTCCACCCCGGAAGACCCCAAGCCCGGCCTCGGGCTGTCGTACTCCCAGACCGTCGGCGTCCTGTACGCCATGTGCCCGCGCATGACCCCCGGACCCGACGCGGCCCAGGCCGCGCTCGCCTCCGCCGTGTCCGCGACCTTCGCGACCGAGGAAGACCGGCTGCGGGCCGAGATCTATGAAGCGATGCAGACGACGATGCTCTCGGATCGCCCGGAGACCGAAGCGGAAGCCTTGAAACAGTCCGATGCCGTCTTCAAGCCCACCGCGCCGGCCGCTCTGCCCTCGGCCGCGCCGCAAGACGGCGGCGACATGAAGAGCAAGATCATCCCGCTGAAGCAGCCCTCAAAGGACGGAAAGACCGCCGCCCGACCCTGATTCCAGCGACCCGTCGCCCGTTCCGCCCGGTCGGCGGAGGGCCGCCCAACTCGTTGATCCCGACCCCTCCGACGTCTTTCGCAGGGGTGTTGTGAACCTTGTCATCCACTCGCCCCTTCCATACCGATCAAGGAACGTACTCTCACTCCCCCGTGCCAGGGCCCGGGTTTGTGATTGGGGGTTGGGGGTTGTCGGCGACAGGAGGTTGCCCCGGGATGCGTTTGGCCAAGCTCACCCTCAACGGGTTCAAATCGTTCGCAGACCGTACGGAGTTCCGCTTCGACGATCCGGTGACTGGCATCGTCGGCCCCAACGGGTGCGGCAAGAGCAACGTGGTCGACGCCATCAAGTGGGTCCTCGGCGAGCGCTCCAGCAAGTCGCTCCGCGGCAAGGAGATGATCGACGTCATCTTCGCCGGCTCGGCCGGCCGCAAGCCCCTGGGCATGGCAAGCGTGACGCTGACGTTCGACAACCCGGTCGTTGATGGCACGCCGCGCTTCGGCCCCCTCGCCAACCGCACCACCGACGACACCCAGCCCGCCGTCGTCGTCGAACAGTCCGCCGTCGAGCAGGCCGCGGACCCCGCCCCGGGCACCGAGACGGAAATCACCATCCAGCGCGGCGTCATCAACCGCGCCCTTCCCATCGACTCGGACACCGTCGAGGTCGAGCGGCGGCTGTTCCGCGACGGCACCAGCCAGTACCTGATCAACAACAAGCGCTGCCGCCTCAAGGACATCGTCGATCTGTTCATGGACACCGGCATCGGCGCCGACGCCTACTCGATCATCGAGCAGGGCAAGGTCGATGCGATGCTCCTCGCCTCGCCCCAGGAGCGCCGGACGATCTTCGAGGAGGCCGCGGGCGTCGCCAAGTACAAGGCCCGGCGGATCGAGGCCGAGCGCAAGCTCGAGCGCACCGAGAACAACCTGACGCTCACCCGCGAGCAGCTCGCGCAGACCGAGCGCCGCCTGAAGATCGTCAAGACGCAGGCCGCCAAGGCCCGCACCTTCCGCACACTCGACGGCGAGTACAACGCGCTCCGCTGCGTCGTCACGCTGGATCAATACGACGACCTGATCCAGCGGCTCTCGGGCCTCACCAGCCAGCTCACCGGCCTCGACGAGAAGCGGAAGGAGGCCGCCGAGGTCCTCACGAACCTCGAGGCCGCCAAGCAGGAGGCCGAGCTCCGCCGCGGCGAGCTGCAGTCCAGCCAGCGCAAGGCCGAGAGCCGCCTGCAGGCCGCCCGCCACACCGAGCAGTCATCACGCCAGCGCCAGGAGATGACCCGGCGCGCCATGGAAGAGGCGGAGAACCAGGTCTCCGAGGACGCCAGGCAGCTCGAGGCGGTGGACTCGTGGATCACCGAGATCGACAACTCGCTCTCGGACCAGGCGGGGCAGATCGCCGCGCTCGCCGAGGAGCTCACCCGCGCCGAGCACGAGCTCGGCACGCTCGCGCAGGAGCGCGGGCAGGCCCAGCAGCGCCTCAACGACACGAGATCCGAGCAGTCGCAGAAGCGCTCGCAGGCCCAGAGCATCGACCGCGAGCGCGCCGGGCTGCTCGCGGGCATCGAGAGCGACCGCCGGCGCGCCGCCGGCATGCGCGAGCAGATGACGGCGCTCGCCACCAAGGCCGCGAGCAACAAGAGTGAGCAGGAGACGCTCACCGAGAAGCGCCAGCAGGCGACCGCCTCGCTCTCGCGCCTCCGCGAGCAGCTCGGCGCCGCCGAGTCCGACCTCGCGCAGGCCCAGGACGCCCTCGGCAAGCTCGGCGATGATCGCAGGGGCCTCACCGGCCAGGTCGCCGAGATGCAGCAGGCCTTCGTGCGCATCGACAGCCGGCGCGCAACCCTCCAGGAAATGCAGGACACCCACGCCGGCCTCGGCGAGAGCGTCCGCTTCGTGCTCGACAGGAAGGCCCGCGGCCAGGGCTTCGCGCAGGTCCGCGGCGTCCTCTCCGATCTCATCCGCGCCCGTCGCGAGCACGCGGCCGTCGTCGAGGCCGCCCTTGGCCCCGCGTTGCAGGCCCTCGTCGTCGGCACGCTCCTCGATGTCCCCACCGGCGATGATCTCGCCAGTCTCCCCGGCCGCGTCGCGTTCATGCCCGCCGACCCCATGGGTACCGCCACGCTCCGCGTGGCGTCCGAATCCGAATCACAAGATCCCCACGCGGAGCGTGGGGGTGCCCAAAACGATGAAGGCCCCATCGTCGGCGTCCTCGGCGGCGCGGCCGGCTACGTCTCCCGCGTGCGCGAGATGGTCTCGCCGCGACCCGGCATCGAGAACGAGGCCCAGATCAGCGCGCTGCTCGATCGCCTCCTCGGCCGCACGCTGCTGGTCCGCGATCTCGACGCGGCCATGCTCCTCTCCGCGGGCCCGCTCGCCGACCAACACGCCCGCTTCGTCACGCCCGACGGACGCGTCATGGAAACCGATGGGCGCGTGCTCGCCGGCCCTTCCAGCGCCGAATCCGGCGGAAGCGGCGTGCTCCAGCGGGCCAGCGAGCTCGCCTCGCTCACCGCCGAACTCGAGGACGTCCGAGTCGAACTCGAATCCCGGCGCGCCGCCCTGCAGGCCGCCGACGCCCAGGCCTCGCAGCTCGCCCAGGCCGAGGGAGACCTCCGCAAGCGCGCCGCGGCGCTGCAGCGCGAGCTCGTCTCCGCCGAATCCCAGGTCGAGCGCCTCGCCGCCGATCTCTCCCGCCTGCAGCGCGAGCAGGGCAACCTGGCCCACGAGATCCAGTCCCTCGGCGATCGCTGCACCGCCGTCGAGGCCGAGCAGGCCGCCACCAGCGAGCGCGCCGACCGCCTCCGCCGCCTCTACGACGAGGT
The DNA here is from genome assembly GCA_035546115.1 of Phycisphaerales bacterium. Taxonomy (GTDB): domain Bacteria; phylum Planctomycetota; class Phycisphaerae; order Phycisphaerales; family UBA1924; genus UBA4658. Next base: position 1,831 of record DASZWV010000318.1, on the reverse strand, counting down.
CATGGAACAGGCCGCGGCCCTGGATGCGAAGATCGAGCAGGCCACCCGCGACGCCGAGGCCGCCGCCGAAAAGCTCACCGCCGCCAAGGTCCACGCGGGCCGCGCCGCCGAGCAGCTCACCGCCGCCCGCCGCGAAAAGCAGCGCCTCGACGCCGCGAGCGATGAGGCCGATCGCCGCCGCCGCCACCTGCAGAACCAGGTCCAGGTCCGACGCGAAACGCTCGCCCAGCACCAGCAGGTGCTCGACGAGACCGAGCAGGCCATCGCGCACGCCATCTCCGAGGCCGCGGCCTCGCAGGACGACGCCCACATCATCGGCGAGCAGCTCGCCGAGGTGATCAACGCCGCGACCGACCTCGGCGAGAAGGTGAACATCGCCCGCCAGCAGGCGAGCGCCGTGGAGCGCGACTGGCACAGCCTCGAGGTCGCCCGGCGCGAGATCGAGGTCAAGCGCGAGAACCTCGAGGACCGCGCCCAGCAGGAGATGGGCATGGACCTGCCCATCCAGCACCCCGAGTATCGCGAAATGCTCGAGGATGAGGAGTTCGGCACGATCATCCGCGTGGATCACGCTGTCGCGGTCCCCCGCATCGACGAGCTCAAGCGCCAGATCCGCGACCTCGGCAACGTCAACCTCGACGCCATCGACGAGGAATCGCTCCTGGCCGCCCGCAACGACGAGCTCATCCGCCAGGTCGCCGACATCGACGCCGCTCGCGTGCAGCTCGTCGAACTCATCGCCAAGCTCAACGTCGCCAGTGAGCAGCGCTTCAAGGAGACCTTCGAGGCCATCCAGCAGCGCTTCAGCGGCGACAACGGCATGTTCCGCCTGCTCTTCGGCGGCGGCCACGCCGAGGTCCGCCTCATGCCGCTCATCAAGGAAGGCCCCAACGGCGAGAAGATCCAGACCGACGAGATCAACTGGCTCGAGTCCGGAGTCGAGGTCATCGCCAAGCCCCCGGGCAAGCAGCCGCGCAGCATCAACCAGCTCTCCGGCGGCGAGAAGACCATGACCGCCATCGCCCTGCTCCTCTCCATCTTCAAGAGCAAGCCGAGCTGCTTCTGCGTGCTCGACGAGGTGGACGCCGCGCTCGACGAGGCCAACGTGGAGCGCTTCTGCCACGCCATCCACAAGTTCCTCGAGCACTCCCACTTCATCGTCATCACCCACCGCAAGCGGACGATGGCGAGCGCCGACCGTCTCTACGGCGTCACCATGCAGGAGCGCGGCGTCTCCAAGCGCGTCACCGTCAAGGTCGATCAGGTCTCCGAGAAAGGCGACATCGCGGCGAGCGCGATCCAGAACGCCCACGAGAGCGACGCGGCCGAAGAGGCCCCCATCGACCACGTCGTCCACACCGACCACGCGTTCGATTCAGAGAGAGCCCCGAGCGCAAGCTCGGGGGAAGCTCCACCCGAGCCGAAGCCCAAGCGCACCCGCAAGGCCAAGCCCCCCCATCCGGCGCAGCCCGCCCTCGAGCCCTCCACGCTCCTCAACGGCCACACCAACGGCGAAAACGGCCACGCAAGCAAGGAACCCCAGCCCAGCGGCATCCTCCGCCAGGCCCTCGGCGCCATGCGCGAAGAAGCCACGACCGAGCACAGCGCCTAACCGCGATCGAACGTGCAAGCCTCCGCCCCAAAGTCCTGGACCCGGCGCTACGTCCTCTGGGGCGGCGTGACACTCCTCGGTGGGGCGCTGATCGCAATCGCAATCCTCGGCGTCGTCTGGTGGTCCATGGCCCAAATGGGCTCGGTCAAGTCCTTCGCCGCACCCGGCCAGATCGTCTACGCCGCCGCGACCACCGACAGCGTCACCATCTGGCCCCAG
>DASZWV010000317.1:0-2874 GCA_035546115.1 Phycisphaerales bacterium | reverse complement strand
CGCCCGCCCATCATCCGCAAGACGATCACGTGGGGCGGCGCGGCGGTGACTCGGCTGCTGGTGGTGGTGTGGATCGGGAGCGCATGGTGGGACCTCGAGTTCGCCGCGCCGCGACAGGGCTTTGTGGCGCTGCGGCATGGGCGCATCGAAGTCTTCGGCATGGACCCGCGCCTGGTGTGGGAAGGAAACACGGTGGGGGACTCCGGGCCGGGTGTCACCTTGGCGGGCCCGGAGCCGGATCGCTAAACATGGTGGGGCTCGTGGAAGTTGGACTCACTCGGGTGGCGATTGGTCGTGCCGCTCTGGCTGCTTGCGGCCGCAGCACTGGGCGTTGCCATCGCCGCAAGCGCTCCGGAGTTGCTCGCCCGCCGCCGCGCTCGCCTCAACCTCTGCCCAAGCTGCCACTACGACCGCGCGGGGCTCGCGGCGGGGGCGAAGTGTCCGGAGTGTGGTATGCTGCCCGCGGACGCCAAACCATGAAGCCCCACCCCCGAATCCGCAAGACGATCAAGTGGGGCGGCGCGGCGGTGACTTTGCTGCTGGTGGTGGTGTGGATTGGGATGAGGTGGAGCTACGCCTACTGGTTTGGCGGCAACTGGTACCTATGGCTGATCGATGGCCGGGTAGTGCTGGGACGCCAGTCCAAGCCGTCTTCCCATGCCCACTTCTTTTGGCGGGACCCGCCGGCGTCTCTTCGGTGGCAGTTCGTGTGGAGGCACACTTCCACATTCTGGGATGCAACGATTCCGATGTGGATGCCCACCATTCTGGGAGTTGGAGCAACCGGAATCGCCTGGCGTCTCGACATCCTCGCACGCCGCCGCGCTCGGCTCAACCTCTGCCCGAAGTGCCGCTACGACCGCGCGGGGCTCGCGGCGGATGCGAAGTGTCCGGAGTGTGGGAGCGGTAGCGGGGGCGGCGGTCCGGGTGCCGCGCGATGAAGCTCCATCCGCTTGCGATTTGCACTTTGCACTTTGTACTTTGCACTTTCCCCCCGGCGTATTCTCCCCCGTGCTCCTCCGGGCCACGAACATCTCCAAGGCCTTCGGCCCCACCCGCGCCCTCGACGGCGTCTCCGTCGGGTTCGAGCGCGGCGAGATCCACGCGCTCATGGGCGAGAACGGCGCGGGCAAGAGCACCCTCGGCAAGGTCATCGCGGGCCTGCACAGGCAGGATGAGGGGACGGTCGAGATCGCCGGTGATGATGGCGCGATGCGCACGCTCCGGCCCGGGTCGCTGGACGATGCCTTCGATGCGGGCATCCGCCTGGTGCACCAGGAGCTGGCCCAGTGCGCGAACCTGAGCGTGGCCGAGAACCTCTGCCTGCACGCCCTGCCCCGCACGCGCCTGGGCACCGTGGACTTCGCGGCCATGCACGCCCGGGCCCGGCGGCTGCTCGCGGGCCTGGAGCCGGGGATCGACGTCGCCGCCCCGCTCGGGTCGCTCTCTCCCGGGCACCGGCAGATCGTGCAGATCGCGGCCGCGCTGGATGAGGAGCGCCCGCCGCGGGCGATCGTCTTCGACGAGCCGACCAGCTCGCTCTCGATCGCCGAGGTCGAGCGGCTGCTGGAGATCATCCGGGGCCTCGCCAAGCGCGGGATCACCTGCATCTACGTCTCGCACCGCATGGGGGAGATCTTCGCCGTCTGCGACCGCGTGACGGTCCTGCGCGACGGCCGGTACGTGGCGACGAGCAAGGTGAAGGAGATCGATGAGCCCACGCTCGTCGAGCAGATGATCGGCCGCAAGGTGCCGCCGCCGGTCCGCCGCGCCCGGCCCGAGGCCGCCGCGAGCACCCCCCCAGCGCTGGAGGTCCGCAACCTCTCCTCGCCCGACCGCTTCGAGGGCGTCTCGTTCACCATCGCCCCGGGCGAGATCCTCGGCGTCGGCGGCCTCGTGGGCGCGGGCCGCAGCGAGCTGCTCGACGCCGTCTTCGGCCTCGACCCCCGCGCCCGCGGCACGGTGATCGCGAGCGGCGTCGAGCTTTGCACGCCGACGTCCGGCCACAGCGGCCCGCGTGCATCGATCGGCTCCGGCCTCGGCTACGTCCCCGAAGACCGCAAGCTCCAGGGCCTGTTCTTCCAGCTCGGCATCGGCGAGAACATCGTCGAGCCGTTCATGGCGAGGCTGGCCGGGGCCCTGGGCCTGCGCTCGCTCCGCAACGAGCGCTCGCTCATCGCCGAGCGCATGCGCGAGTTCGAGGTCAAGGCCGCGGGCCCCGCCGCCCCGCCCGGCTCGCTCTCGGGCGGCAACCAGCAGAAGCTTCTCCTCGCCCGCTGGATGGGCCACGACACCCGGGTGCTGCTGCTGGATGAGCCCACCCGCGGCATCGACGTGGGCACCAAGGCCCAGATCTACACGCTCGTGCGTGCCGCGGCCGAGCGCGGGCTCGCCGTGCTGCTCGTCTCCAGCGAGATGCCCGAACTCCTCGCCCTCAGCGACCGCATCATCGTCCTCTCCGACGGCCAGATGACCGGCGAGCTCAGGGACGATGCGATGACGCAGGCGTCGATCCTCAAGCTCGCGACGGCGGGTCACTGAGATGAGGAATCGGGGGAGACTCGTCCCCGCACCGCCAGGCGCGCCAGCAACACCACGCCAAGCCCCGGCGCCAGCCACCACTCCACCCGCTCGATGAAGCCCATCCAGTAGCAGGGCGCGGCCAGCAGGCACGCCCCCGCGAGCACCGCGAGCTTCAACCGGCCGCGCGGCCCCGCGATCCCCGAGTGCCCATCGCGCGTGGGGATCATGCACAGCCAGACATACGCGGGGAAGACCAGGCCGTAGAAGGACATGAAGCAGCGGTAGATGATCTCGCCGTCGAGCATCTCGAGCCGGGCGCTCACCTGCCAGTCGATGTTCCTGCACACGATC
>DASZWV010000316.1:0-6555 GCA_035546115.1 Phycisphaerales bacterium | reverse complement strand
ATGACGCGATGATAACGGGGCCGCGAAGGCCGCACGCGGGACTACTTGCCGCTCTTCAGGCGACTGGCCGCGGCTTCGAGGATCGGATCGCTGTCTCCGGGTTTCCATTCGACGGTCATGTCTGGTTGAACGCCCCGACCTTCGAGGGGCGTGCCGTCGGGGAGCATGTCGAACCAACTGGGGAGGAGCACGGTGACGCCGCAGCGAAGATCGATCAGGCGAGGATTGCCGGAGCCGCCGTAGGAGGTCTCGCCGATGAGCATCGCGTGCGCTCCGCCGCGGCGCAGCATGAGGAGAAAGGACTCGTTGCTGGACATGCAGCCCTTGCCCATGAGCACGGCGATCTTGCCGGCGAAGGGCGTGGCGTCCTTTGCGGGCTCGATCTCGCGATCGAAGACCTGCGTCCAACCGCCCGGGGAGTCGGGGTCGCGGGTCTTGTTCTTCGCGTAGACGGCGGTCCTGGCGACCAGGTGCGAGGCGATGGTGCGGGCGATGAGTTCATCGCCGCCGGAGTTTGCGCGCGCGTCGACAATGATCGCGGGGGCACTCGCGTTGGCCTTGAGCCAGTCGATCGCCGGGGCGTAGTCGGCGGCGGAGCCCATCCAGTCGGCGATCAGGAGATAAGGGATGCCGTCGTAGGTGCCGGTGGCGATGCGGTGGTTGGGCATGTTCCAGCCGGCGATCAGCTTCGGCAGTCGGCTGAAGTCGAGGTTGAAGCGGACATTCGTGAAGTGGCTGGCGAGGGTGAACGGACCGACGTGCACCACGATGTGCATGTCGCCGGCGGGCGCGAGCAGCCTGGCGACGGCGCGGCCGACCTCTCCCGGGGTGCGGGCGGCCTCGACGGCGGGGCCAAGCCGCTTGAAGACGTCGTCCCAGTCGACGTGGCGGACGTCGCGGTAGGAGTAGCGCTCGTCGATGGCCTTGCGGAGAGTTTCGAGGGCGGACTTGGCGGCGTCTTCGGTGATCAGCGGGGGCTGATCGCCGGGCATTCGCGTGAGGAAGGAGATGGGATAGACGGCCGCGGATTCGCCGCGCGGGTTCTTGAAGTTCTGCGCGGCGGGGCAGTTCACGCTGAGGTTGTAGGTCTTTCCGGCGACCAGCTTGACGGGGACGACGATTGTCCGCGCATTGGACCAGGTGATCTTGCCGGTGATCTCGGGGAAGGAGGGCCCACCGCCGCAGAGGGAATAGCCGTGCGGCTCCATGTCCTGGTCGAACTGGATGGTGATCGCGGCGAGTGCGGGATCGACGCCGATGTCGGCGTTGTCCGGGGTGGCGTGGAGGACTTTGGGCGGGTCGGCGAGGGCCAACGTCGCGAGGATGAACGCGGCAAGGGCGGAGAAGGTGGTTCGCACGTGGGCCTCCTGTGGATGCAGTTTATCGACATGGGATCGTGGGGAACCGCTCCGCCGGCAAGGCGGTCGCGGGGTTCACGCTGGACATCGCGGCGGTGCGGCGGGTTCTTCGCGACTGAACCGCTACTATTCGGGCCACATGCGACTGATTCTGACCAATCCTCGTGGGTTCTGCGCCGGCGTTCACATGGCGATCGACGTGGTGGACCAGGTGCTGGACCTGTACCCCGGCAAGGCCATCTACGTGTTCCACGAGATCGTGCACAACAAGCACGTGGTGGAGCGGTTCAAGCAGCGGAAGGTGAAGTTCGTCGAGGAGGTCTCGGAGGTTCCGGAGGGGTCGATCATCATCTTCAGTGCCCACGGGATCTCGCCGGCGGTGCGCGCGGAGGCGAAGGCTCGCAACCTGACGATGGTGGATGCGACGTGCCCGCTGGTGACCAAGGTGCACAACGAGGCGATCCGGTACGCGCGCCAGGGGTACGACATCCTGCTCGTCGGACACGCCGACCACCAGGAGGTGCAGGGGACGCGGGGCGAGGCGCCCGAGTCGATCCAGGTCGTCGAGTGCCCGGAGGACATCCCGAACCTGAGGATCCGCGACCCGAACCGGATCGCGTACCTGACGCAGACAACGCTCTCGACCGACGATGCGTTCGTCATCATCGAGGCGCTCAAGAAGGCCTTTCCGAAGATCAAGGACCCGCCGTCGAGCGACATCTGCTACGCGACGACCAACCGCCAGCACGCGGTGCGGAAGATCGCGCCGGAGGTGGATGTGGTGCTCGTGGTCGGGTCTCGGAACTCATCGAACTCGGTGCGATTGACGGAGATCTCGGCCAACGTCGGGACGCCGGCCTATCTGCTGGACGATGCCGGCGAGTTGAAGGACGAGTGGTTCGCGCACGTCAAGGGGGGCGCGGCCAACGCGACGATCCTGATCACGGCGGGCGCATCCGCGCCGGAGGACCTCGTCGCCGAGCTCTGCCGCACGCTCAAAGCGCGCTACGCCAACGGGCACGAGACCACCATCGAGCAGCGGGACATCTTCCGCGAGGATGAGGAGTTCGGGCTTCCCGCGACGCTCAAGCGGCTGATGCGCGAGGAGGGGAGGGGCGCGGACGTCGATCAGCGGAAGATCAAGGTCGGAACGTACGACATCACGGAGGAGCTGTACGGCGCGGTGCCGCTGACCGTTGGTGGACGGCTGGTCTGAACACTCCTGGCCATCGGGTTTTTTGCTAAGGGGCATGGCTCCGCCATGCCGTCTTGATTGTTGTCTCCCCCACGTGCATCTCTCGTCTCGGGAGACACGACTCAGGCAGCGACATCCACCAGAGAACCGGCGGGCAGATCGGCGAACTGGCTCTGCTGGGTCGTGCCGTTGGCGAGCGACTTGAGCAGGTCCGCGAGCTGCGAGTTGAGGGTCACCACGCCGGTGGACCCGGACTCCTGGGACTCGCCAACGCTCGGCGCGGATCCGCCGTCGTCGGCATCGCCGTCACCGTCGCCGCCGGCCTTCTTGGCGCCGCCGCCCCGGTGGGCGTGACCGGCGTGCTGGGCCTTCAGGGCCGCATCAAACTTGGTCACATCGACGCCGTTCTGCTGGAGAACGCCGTCGACGGCCTGCTTGATCGCCGCCCGCTGGTCGGTCCCCGACGTGGATGTGGAGCCGTCCTGGCGAACGGACTGCACGGCCGCATCGATCTGCGACTGGATGTCACCGACCTTGGACGGGTCGACACCCGCACTCTGCAGCGCGGATGCGAAATCCGATTGTCGCTGCTTGGCAAACCCAGCCCTGCCGAAGAACCCGGGACCGCCGGTCTGCTGGGACTGTTGCAGCAGGGCGGAGATTCCCGAACTCGAACTCGAAATGGCCGACATTGTGGCCTCCATTCCTGACCACCGGGCGGACTCACGGGATCACGAAACGCTCGTGTTCCCGGACCCGGTCTGTCGTGCTCTGAGATCGACGTTTGGGGCCGCCGGGGTGACTTTTGGGGCTCGATTCTGGCAAGGCCTTGCGAGATTCTTGAAAAAGGAGATAAAAGCTCATGACGGTCGTGGTGGACCCTTGGGCGCTTCATCTCCGGCGCCTCCGCGATTCATCCGGGGTTCATCTTGCCGCGGGGGGCCCTCATACGCTCCCCCCATTCTGGAGAAGCCCGTTGTCGATCACTCGTCCTCTTGGTTTTCGAGCCGCCGCGACCACCGCCGGGATCAAGCCCTCCGGCAAGCCGGATCTTGCCCTGATCGTCTGCGATGACGCCCCCGCGTTGCCGCGCGCGGCGGGAGCGGGCGTTGCGGCGGGTGCGGCCCGGCCGCATCCGATCGATCCGCGGCGCACGGGCGCGGCGGTGTTCACGCGCAACGCGGTCGTTGGGGCGCCGGTGGAGATCGGGCGCGAGTGGCGGGCCCGGGCGGTCCGGGGCGCGGCGGCCCTGCGGGCGATTCTCATCAACGCGGGTTGCGCCAACGCGGCGACGGGCCAGCCGGGGATCGACGATGCCCGCGCGACGATGCGCTCGGTCGCGGAACTGATCAAGTGCAGCCCCGACGAGGTCATGCCGTCATCGACGGGGGTGATCGGGCACCGCCTGCCGGTGGACAAGATCACGCGTGCGTTGCCGGCGCTGGTGCAGAAGCTCGCCCGCGGCGAGGAGGCCGACGAGGGCGCGGCCGCGGCGATCATGACGACCGACCTGGTGCCGAAGATGGCCCATCGCGAGCTCGAGATCGGCGGCAGGCAGGTGCACCTGGGCGCGATCGGCAAGGGCTCGGGGATGATCGCGCCGCGCCTGGATTCGGCCGGCCCGCAGGCGACGATGCTCGCGTTCATCACGACCGACGCCGCGGTGCACCCGACGGCGTTGCAGCACGCCCTCGAGGATGCCTGCCGCGAATCGTTCGACCGCATCAGCGTGGATGCGCACCCGTCGTGCTCGGACTCGGTCTTCGTGATGGCCTCGGGCGCCTCGGCGATGAACGTGATCCACGACAAGGACCCGGAGTACTTCGCCTTCCGCGCGGCCCTGACGGCGATCTGCCAGAGCCTCGCGACCAAGGTCGTGCGCGACGGCGAGGGCGTGACGAGAACGTTCCGCGTGGAGGTGAAGGGCGCGGCCGACGCCGCGAGCGCCGAGAAGATGGCCCGGGCGGTGGTCGATTCGCCGCTGGTGAAGTGCGCCATCCACGGGAAGGACCCGAACTGGGGGCGGATCGTGACGGCCGCGGGGAACGCGGGCATCCGGTTCGACACGCGCGAGGCGTCGCTCACGATCGGGGATGTCGAGGTCTACCGCGCGGGCGTGCCGACGGGCGTGGGCAAGACGGACCCGAGGCTCGTGGCCGCGATGAACGCGGACCCGGTGCTGTGCACGCTCACGGTGGGGCACGGGCAGGGGCGATCGTGGATGCTCGGGTGCGATCTGAGCGCCGAGTACGTGCGGATCAACGCGGAGTACACGACCTGAGCGTTGCCGGGGCCCGCGGGGGCCGGTGAGGGGCGGAGGGAGAGGGAGTCGTCGACATGAACCACATCGCGATCGCGCATCCGGCGGGAGTCATGCTGTGCGCGGCCATCGTCATCGGCGCACCGGTGTCCTACGCGAAGGCCGGGCCCGCGGACCAGTGGCGCGCCCCGGATGAGGCCGCCCGGCAGACAAGCCCGCTCCCCGCCGACAAGGCGACGATCGCCGCGGGACAGGCGGTCTTCGCCTCCACGTGCGCGGCCTGCCACGGCGCTGCGGGCAAGGGCGACGGCCCGCTCGGGAAGATGCTCACCATAAAGCCGAAGGACCTCGGGAGCGCCGAGGTGCTGGATCAGACCGATGGATCGCTGTTCTGGTTCATCGCCGAGGGCCGGTCGCCCATGCCGGCGTACCGCTCGCTCCTCTCGGACCAGAAGCGGTGGAAGTTGGTGCTGTACATCCGGACGCTCGGCGTCACGCCGCCAAGGCACGAGGCGTCCGACAGTCTGCGTTCGGCCGTCTCGGCGGTGCTCAAGCCCTATGGCCAGATCCGTCGAGCGCTGGCGGCTTCGGATGCCGCGGCCGCGGGCAAAGCGGGTGCGGCGCTCAAGGAGGCCGTGAGCGGGCTCGCGAAAGTCGAACCCGGGGCGTCGGAAGAGGTCGCGCGGTCGGCGTGGAAGAAGGACTCCGAGGCCCTGTCGAGCGCGATCGCAAAGTGGCCCGAGAGCGGCGCGGATGCGGCGGCCCTGCGAGAGCGCTTCGGCACGATCTCGACCGCGCTCGTGGCGATGATCGCCGACTTCGGAGACGCCGAGGATGCCCCCGTGCGGGTCTTCGCGGGCCCGGGGCTCAAGGCTCCCGCACCGGCCGTCTGGGTGCAGACCGAGACCGAGCCGGCCAACCCCTACGCGCCGGACGCCGGGGCCGAAGCGGCGACACTCCAGCGCCAGTTGGGCGCGAAGCGGCCGGAGAAGACCGCTCCGTAAATGGCAACGGCGCGCATGCCCCACCGCCCGCCCCCCACCCCCACCCCCGCCCCCCCACCCGCCCTCCGTCCGAGCCCATCCTCACCCCACCACAACCGGCGTCACAAAAACCCGCTCCCCGAAACATGCGAGCCGATAAGACCGGCCGCGGCGGGGCCCGGGTGGCGATCGGGCCGGGAAACTGGCGCGAGGATGCGAAAAAACGGTCCAGGTTTGTCGCAAACCTGAACCGCTGGGCCGCATACCTGGACCGTTTTCCGGCAAACCTGGACCGGTGTGCGGCATCCCGGGACCGTTTTCCCGAAAACCGGGACCGTTTTCCCGCATACCTGGACCGGTTTGTCGCAGACCTGGACCGTTTTCCCGCACACCGGGACCGTTCCGCCGCATCCCGCGGCACCTTCCCGGAACAACACGTAGCCTGTACCCGATGCCGCCGCCGCGGACCAGACCAAAGCACACCTCGCTCACGTTCATCTTTGTGTTCGGGGCTGCCACCGCGGTCGGGACGGCGCTGCTGTTGCACTACGGCGCGATCACCGTCCAGCCCCCGGGCCTGCCTCCTCCGCCCCCGTACAGCCTCGCCCCCATCGCGCTCGCGGCCGCGATGTCGGGCGCCGCATCCGTCGGCTTCGCCTGGCTCTTGAACCGGCACCGGGCCCGCACCTTTCGACCGCCGGGGAGTTGCCGGCATGCGGCTACGACCGCAGAGGACTCGACCGCGCCACGCCCTGCCCG
>DASZWV010000315.1:0-5075 GCA_035546115.1 Phycisphaerales bacterium | reverse complement strand
TGCACCCCCACGCTGTGCCCGGTCTGCTGCACCGGACCCAGCTGCGGGTGCTTCTGGACCAACGGCACGATCCAGGGCTTCCCGATCACCGACCTCGATGGTCAGGCCTCGCACACCGGCGGCCTTGCCGGCCACGGCATGCGCGTCGCCGACGACTTCTACCTCGAGCCCCAGATGATCCACCGGATCTACGGCTTCTGCGGCTACATGATCACCAACTCCGTCGCCGGCCTCCGCAAGGCCCAGGTCGACTTCTACGACGACTGCAACGGTGTGCCTTCCGGCACCGCGTTCAAGTCGTACACAAACTCCACGGTCACCTCCGAGGTGCCCGTCGGCAACGGCCTGTACCTCGTGCAGTACTGCTTCACGTTCTGCGATGACCCGCTCTTCCTTGAGGGCGGCAAGTCGTACTGGGTCAGCCTGGTCGGCATCGCCGATCCGACCGGCACCGATATTTCCTACTGGGTGTCCGATCCATTCGGCGCCAAGATGCTCGGCGCGGTCCCGCAGAAGGCGATGGCCACCTCCGCCGGCCCCGTGTGGGGCCCGTGGGGTCCGATCGCCGAGTGCTGCATCGGCTGCGTCAACATGGTCTACAGCCTGCAGGGCGAGTCGTGCCCGGTCCTGTGGGACAACGGCGGCCCGGATCTCGGCGCGGGCAAGGGCGGCTCGCTGTCCACGAACTTCACCACGGGGACGAGCGCCCGCACCGCCGATGACTTCGTGACCAACACCTGCAGCGACACGCAGGTGTGCTACATCGACGCGTGGATCTGGAGCAGCTGTGTTCCGCCGGACGGCTTCATCGAGCTCTACGACACGACCTGCATCCCGGCCGGCCCGAACATCGTCACCAGCGGCACGCTCCCCGGGTCGCTGATCTCGAACCTCACGCCGATCAGGACGACCCTGACGGGCCAATCCGCGACGATCGACGGCAACGTCTATCAGGGCTACCACCTCGAGTTCTTCGGGCCGACGATGCCGACGCTCCTCAAGGGCCACACCTACTGGCTCTCGGCGGGCGGCCTCGGCGGGCAGAACGTCACCGGACGCGCCTACTTCGCGTACTCGGCGCCGTCGTGCACCTCGCAGTGCACCACCAAGCTCTCGCCCGGCATGACACGCAACATCGTCGTCGGTGATGAGCCGTGGACCGTGACCACGCGCGACTATGCCTTCCGCGTCTTCGTCAAGCAGCCGTTCTTCTTCAGCTCCTCGCCCGGCGGCACGCCGACATGCAGCGCCGACTTCAACGGCGACGGCGTGACCAACACCATCGACATCTTCGACTATCTGTCGAGCTGGCTTGCCGGATGCCCATGAGTTGGAACGACCGCAACGGCAGCGGCCCCACGACCTCCGGGGCCGCTGCCGCGGCGGAAACCCGACAAACTCGCCGTAATTCGAGTGAACTCCACCCCGCGAACTGGTGGAGTTCTTTCCTTTGAAGAACAGAGGCTCTCGACATCGGACGCCGTCTGTCCCATAAGTCCGGTGGCGCGAGATCGCAATCTCATCACACAAGTCTGCACGGCATCGCACTTTGCATCGTTTCGACTGCGCACGAGCCCCGAGCGAGCCACGCCGCAATCCGCCGATCCAACGTCCGAGCCGCGATCGGCCGTGCTCGCTCGCCTACCCCGCGTCTCCATGAACCCGCTTGCATGCGCGCGTGGATCTTTCGGAATTCCACCGGTTTTTCCATTTGTGCCGGGGGAACCGTTCGATACATTGGCTCGAAGCGAGTCGTCCGCGAACGTTTCGCGGCGACAATCTGTCGCGATGGTCGGACCAAGGCTGTCTTTGACCGTGAACCTGTGTGGACTACGCCAGGAACCCCGTATCAATCCGCCGTCATTCAGCCTCGAACGGTCGAGCCGGTCGTTACCCCACCCGAAAAAAGGGGATTATGAGCAATCCATTTGTTTGTACGAGGACTGCGGCGGCGGGGCTGATGATGTTCCTTGTGGCGGCTCCCGCCTGGGCTCAAAGCTGTGCTGACCACGGCGTGCCCGTCAACGGAAGCCCGAACTGGCAGGAACGGTCCATGCTCGTCATGACCAACGCCTGTCGACTCGCGCCCACGGAGTATCGAGACTTCTACCTGCCGGGGGCGGGAAACATTCTCATGCCGTCGCGCTATCCGGCGGTGCCTCCGCTGCAGTTTGCGACCGGACTCAACCAATCCGCCCGGGCTCACAGCATCGAGATGGCGACCGCATCGGGCTGCGGCCTGCAGCACAACTCGTGCGATGGAACCACGTGGGCCGCTCGAATCGGTTCCTATTGGCCCAACTGGTCGCTGCTCGGAGAGAACATCGCCGGCGGCTTCACCGATCCCGTGACGGTCATCGGTGGTCTCCTCGCGGACCCGTACAACGGCGCCCCCGCCCCCGACGGCTCCGGCTACGACGGCCACCGCTGGAACATCATGTACGCGAACTACACGCACGTCGGGTGCGGTTTCGCCACGGGCTCGAACCTCTACGTCCGCTACTACACCCAGGACTTCGGCCGCCCGCTGACGCTCCCGCCAGTGTGCTCGCCCATCCCCAGCGGCTCGCACATCTTCATTGGCGGTCAAACCATCTTCCTAGCCAACTTCTACTCCGAGACCAACGCCGCGCCACAATCGGCGAGCGTGGTCGTCAATGGCACGAGCATTCCGATGTCGCTGCATCTCGGCACGGCCGCCCGCGGCACGTATCGCTACGCGACGCCGACCGCCAGCGCCGGCCGGACGTATCACTTCGAGTTCAGGGACGCCGCGGGAACGACGTGGCGATACCCGGCTCACGGCGAGTTCATGACCTACCTCGAGGGCGGCTGCACAGACAACTTCGTGGACAGCGCGGCGGCGTGTCCGCTCGATTTCGATGGCGATGGTTCTCTGACGGTCCAGGACATCTTCGCGTTCCTCTCGGCATGGCTCGCCGGGGACATGCGGGCGGACTACGACCATTCTCTGACGCTCACGCCCCCGGACCTGTTCGGGTACATCAACGCCTGGGCGGCCGGTTGTCCGTAGTCAACGCGGCCCTGGCTTGTCGATCGAACAAGAAGCCCCCCGGCGGTCGCCGGGGGGCTTCGTCGTCCACGAGGGTGCCGGGCCAATCAGCCTGGAATCGACGCCACACCCGGGCCTACTTCCGCGCCGAAATTTCGGCACTCGTCACGAACGTCCCGATCCGCTCGTTGGGCCCCAGCTTGGCGATAATCGCCTTGTAGAGCGGGTCCTGCCAGTCGGTCATGGCGTCCACGTAGTCGCCCTTGCGTTCGATCCGGATATCCGTCAATCCGGCACGGCGGGCGTAGGACTCCACCAGAGAGGCGAGCGACGCCCCCGCGACGCAGCCAATCAACGCCTCCACGTCGGCGCGGACGCTGGCGGGAAGCGGGCGGAGAAGCACCAGGTCGGAGATGGCGATGCGGCCGCCGGGTCGCAGCACTCGGGCGATCTCCATCCACACGCGCGGCTGGTCCGGCGAGAGGTTGAGCACACAGTTCGAGATGACCACATCAACGCTGGCATCCGCGAGCGGGATGTTTTCGATCTCTCCGAGGCGAAACTCCACGTTCGTGAGACCGGTCTGTCTGGTGTAGCGCTCCGCATTGGCGCGGGCCTTGCTGATCATCTCCGGCGTCATGTCCACGCCGTAGACGCGCCCCTTCGCACCAACCTTGCTCCCGGCGATGAAGCAGTCGAAGCCGCCGCCGGAGCCGAGATCAAGAACGGACTCACCCGGTCGGAGAGAAGCAAGAGCGGTCGGGTTGCCGCAGGAAAGGCCCATGTTCGCGGGCTCGGGCACGACCGCGAGATCGCCCTGCGTGTACCCGATCGCCTTCGCGAGCTGTTCGGGCGTGAACGTGCTCGGACCGCAGCAGCCGCCCCCGGAGGCCGTCCCACAGCAGCCGGACGGCGCCTGTTGCGGGATGTTCACGGCCTGCGCCGCGGACCACGAACCGGCCCGCGCGATGTGCGCGTACCCGGCCCGCACGGTCGATCGAATGTCTTCGGCCCTCTGCGCCGGTTGCCTGGTCTGGTCGGTCGCGCCCCCGCAGCACGATGGCCCGCAGCAGGGTGTCTTCGGCGCGTTTGAGTTCGGATTCGGTGCGCAGCTCATGCGTGGGCTCCGGTGCGGCTTGCTTGTTCGTCGGAGCGCGCCAAGGCGATTGGCAAGTCCTCAACGAATCGGCGTATTTCATCGCGAACGCGGCGGTAGTGGACCATCGCCGCATCGTCGGTCGGTGCGCTCCTCGCCAGACGCGGAGGATCATCGAATCCGACGTGCAGGATCCGTGTCGCACGGGGAAAGAGCGGGCAGGACTCGTGCGCGGAATCGCAGACGGTGACCACGCAGTCGAACTCCACACCCAGATCCTCGGGACGCTTGGAGGCGCCCGCCGAGATGTCCACCCCCACCTCCGCCATGGCCCGCACGGCCAGCGGATTGAGCCCTTGCGGTCGGGTGCCCGCGGAATACGCCTCGAGCGCATCGGCGTGCAGCGCCCGGGCCCATGCCTCGGCCATCTGGCTGCGGCACGAGTTGCCGGTGCAGAGAAACAGCACGCGAGGCTTGCGGGTCGCGTCAGCCACAGCAGCCGCCTTTCCCCAGGTCGCACGACTTGGTCGGGCTGCACTGATCGAGCGCATCGGCGAGCGCCCGCAGCACCTCGGTGACTTCTCGGAAACGAACGGTGTAGTAGACCGCGCGTCCCTGCTTGCGAGCCTCCAGAACACCGGCGGACTCCAGCTGCGCCAGGTGGCGCGAGACCACGGAAAGGTCGACGGAGCAGCACTCGGCGACCTCACCCACCGAGCAGGGCCGCGCGCACTTGGCCAGGCAGGCGAGCAGCACAAGGCGCGTGGGATCCGACAGCGCTCGGAAGAATCCCGCATCCAGACGACGATCGATGGCCGCGCGGCGCCGCGCGGCCTGCCGGGGAGTTCGAGGCAATCCCTTGCTCGTTTGCGTCATCATGCAAATATGGGCCCGTCGGGGAGGAAAGTCAAGAGCGTGCCCACCGGTTGGTCGCCGATTTCCCGGCTCCGGCATTCGAGGCGGGAG
>DASZWV010000314.1:0-5589 GCA_035546115.1 Phycisphaerales bacterium | reverse complement strand
AGCTCGGCGCAGGTGCGGGCCTGGCTTTCGGCGTACTGGCGTGCGGCGTTGTCGGTGCTGCCGCACAGGACGGCGTCGAGGCGCGCGGGCCGGCCCATCTCGCGGAGCTTTGATGCTCGCTCCGTGAGCCTAACGCGGATCGACTGTGCGAGCGACTTGCCGTCGAGAATGCGAGCCCCGTCGGTCATCGGCCCATGATAGATGCGAGCGGTCGCGATGCGCTTCCGACAGGCAAGACCTGGTGCGGCGGCTGGCCTTTCGAACCCAGAGCATCCCTGGGCCGAACCGGGAGTCCGGCCACCCGCAGCCTGCTGGTACACTCTCGTCCGTGTCCAAGCCTCCGAAAGCCGATCCCCGAGCACGAGTTGCCGAGCTTCGGTCGATCCTCGACCAGGCGAACCGGGCGTACTACGTCCAGGCCGCGCCGATCATGTCGGACACCGAGTTCGACCGCCTGCTCGCGGAACTCGGCGACCTCGAACGCGAGCACCCGGATCTCGACGACCCGGACAGCCCGACGCACCGCGTGGGCGGGGATGCCATCGAGGGGTTCAAGACCGTCGCGCACGCGATCCCGATGCTGAGCATCGACAACACCTACGACCTCGGGCGGAAGGACAACAAGGGCCTTCTCGACTGGCACGACCGGGTTGTCAAGGACCTCGGGGGAGCAAGGGACGGGCTGTTCGGCGGCGAGAGCGAAGGGGGAGTTCGCATGGTCGCCGACCCGAAGATCGACGGCATCGCGATGTCCCTGCGCTACGAGCACGGCCGCCTCGCCCGCGCCATCACCCGCGGCGACGGCGCCAAGGGCGACGACGTCACGGCGAACGTGAAGACCATCCGCGCCGTGCCGCTGGTGCTCGGCGATCGCCACAAGCACTCGCACGTGCCCGAGGTGCTCGAGGTGCGCGGCGAGGTGTACTTTCCGCTCAAGGAGTTCGAGCGCGTGAACGCCGAGCGCGAGGCGGCGGGCGAGGACCTGTTCCTCAACCCTCGAAACGCCGCTGCGGGCACGCTCAAGCAACTCGACCCCCGCATCACGGCGCAGCGCAGGCTCGCCTTCGCGGCGCACGGACGCGGCCAGATCTCCGACAAGAAGTTCGCGACCAGCCACACCGAGTTTCTCGAGAAGCTCCAGCACCTCGGCATGCCCGTGAACAGGCCGCTGGCCGTGACGGACGACATCGAGGAAGTGGTCGAGGCGATCAAGGCGTTCGACAAGAAGCGGCACTCGATGGCCTCGGCGATCGACGGCGTGGTCGTTCGACTGGATTCGTTCGCGCAGCAGGAGGAACTCGGCACCACCGCCAAGAGCCCGCGTGCGTTCGTCGCGTACAAGTATCCCGCGGAGCGTAAGACGACCGTGCTCATCCGCGTCGATCCGCAGGTTGGCAAGAGCGGAAAGATCACGCCACGGGCGGTCATGGAGCCGGTGCTGCTGGCGGGGACGGTCGTGCAGCACGCATCGCTGCACAACTACGGTCGAGTGCGCGACGCCTCCACCGATCCGGAGAACGCGAGCGCGCCGCGCACGGATATCCGGATCGGCGACACGGTCTACGTCGAGAAGGCGGGCGAGATCATCCCCTACGTCGCGGGAGTGGTGCTCGGCAAGCGGCCCTCGCACGCGAAGAAGATCGTTGCGCCCGACAAGTGCCCGGAGTGCGGCGGGCCGGTGGAGGTGGATCCTCCCGAGGCGGAGAAGGACCCGACGCTGGAGACCTCGCGGGCGTGCGTGAACCCGGAGTGCCCCGCGCAGATCCGCGAGAAGATCATCTGGTTCGCCGGCCGCAAGCAGATGGACATCGAAGGACTGGGCGAGAAAACGGTTGATCAGATCCGCGCGACGTCGCTTCCGAAGGACGACCCGCGACGCGCCGCCGCGGGCGTGCCGGAGCATGCGAGGCGCATTCCGTTGAGCTCGTTCGCCGACGTGTTCCGCCTCAAGAACCATCGCGAGGCGCTGCTCGGGCTGGAGCGGATGGGTGAGAAAAAGGTCGACAACCTGCTCGAGGGCATCGAGGCGGCGAAGGCCCGCGGGCTTTCAAAGGTGCTCGCGGGGATGGGCATTGCCAACGTCGGCGACGCCACGGCCAAGGCGCTGGCGCGCCAGTTCAGAAGCCTCGACGACCTGCTGGCCGCCGAGGAACCCCGCCTGCGGCCCAAGACGCTGAAGGAAGACGAGGCCGTGCGATTGGGCCTCCCCGCCGACCCCAAGGACCGCGTCGAGACCGGCCTGGGCAACGAGACCGCGCCGGTGGTGTACGCGTACCTCCACAGCAAGGTGGCCGCGAGGACGTTCGCCGAACTGGCGGAGGTCGGCGTCGATCTGACGAGCCACGACTATCGCCCGCCGAACGTCGGCGGGAGTAAGCGCGGCGGCGGCTCGGTGTTCGACGGCAAGACCATCGTGATCACGGGCACGCTGGAGAAGTACGAACGCGAGGCGCTGAAGGAGATTCTGGAGAATCTCGGCGCAAAGGTCTCGGGAAGTGTTTCGAGCAAGACGGACCTGCTCATCGTTGGCGAGAGCGCGGGCTCCAAGCTGGACAAGGCGAAGGAGCTCAACGTGCGGATCATGGAGGAGCCCGAACTCATCAAGGAACTGGCCAAGGCCGGCGCGGGCTAGTTCGCCGTGCACCGCATCGCACGATCACACCGTCGCTTCGTCAGCTCTCTCCCCATGCAGAACGTCGAGTACAAGGCCGAGCTTCGCGACCTCTCCCTCGCCCGCACCATCGCGGCGGGGATCGGCGCGATCCAGGCGGAGATCCTCCGCCAGACCGACACGTACTTCCGCGTGCCCGACGCCAAGCTCAAGAAACGGGAGACCATCGGCCACCCGACGGAGTGGGTGTTCTACAGCCGCCCGGGCCAGTCCCGCCCGAAGCTCAGCAACTTCACGCTCTATCCCGAGGCGATGGCCCGGGAGCGGTTCGGGCACGGCGACCTGCCCGTGTGGGTGGTCGTGAAGAAAGTCCGCGAGTTGTGGTCCTGGCACGGCGTGCGCATCCATCTCGACACGGTCGAGGGGCTTGCGGGGCGGGTGGATGAGAGCGGCCGGCGCGGGCCCGGCCATTTCATCGAGTTCGAGGCTCTGGTCTGCCCCGAGCGATCGCTCGCCAAGGCGCACGAGCAGGTCGAGTTCCTTCGCTCAGCATTCACGCCGGCGATGGGCGAGCCGCTCGCGGTGGGATACGCCGAGCTGCTCTCCCAGGAGCACGAGCCGGGCTCAATGGAATGACACCGATGCGATTTTCCGTCACATGCCTGTGCCTGCTCGCCTCGCTCCTGGCCGGATGCACGACCCAGGATCGACGCGGCCCGTGTGATGTTTGTGCGCTGCACCACACACGCATGATCGCGAAGAGCGTGCCGATCCGTTACGGGCTGCCCGCGGATTTTCCTCCGGAGCTTTCCGATCTCGGGCGCCGCGAGTTTCCCAACTCCCACAAGTGGGTCATGGGCGGCTGCATGGTCGACCGGGAACAGACCGCGATCCTGTGGTGCTGCCCCGAGTGCGAGAGGGCGGAACAAGCATGGAGCAAAGCGCGGGAGCAGGCCGAGCGTCAGCGGCTGGCCGATCCACCACCGCCGCCGCCCTTGCCGGCCGCCGTCGATCTCCGCCCCCGCCTCCTCGCACTCGGCCTCCCGCCCCGACCGCAGGGCGCACGCGGCACCTGCTCGATCTTCACCACCTGCGAGGCCATCGAGTTCGCCCTCGGCTCGCACGCCGAGCACGCGACACGCCTGAGCCCCGAGTTCCTCAACTGGGCCGCGGGCCAGGCCGCGGGCCGCCCGAGCGACGGTAACTTCTTCCACAACGCCCTCAACGGCTTCGAGCGATACGGCATCTGCCGCGCCGAGTCCATGCCCTACTCGCCACGCTTCGATGCGGCGGCCGCTCCGTCCGAACGGGCCATGAGCGAGGCCATGCGCATCCGCGACTCCGCGCGCGCGGGCGGCCCGATCCTGATCCACTGGATCGTCCCCTGGCAGAGCGCCCATTTCGGCGTGAACGATGAGCAGTTCGCCGAGATCAGGCGGGTGCTGGCCAGCGGGTCCCCCGTGGCCGCGGGCTCCGGCCACAGCCGGCTGCTCGTGGGCTACCGCGACGACCCCTCGCAACCGGGCGGCGGGCGATTCATCACCGAGGATTCCGCCTTGAATCGCTTCGACGAGGTGACGTACGAGTTCGTCCGCGGGCAGGTCGCGGATGTGTTCTGGATCGAGGCGGTCGAGGCCTCGACTACCCGAACCGACCGGTGACGTACTGCTCGGTCTCGGGGAGCACGGGGTTCTGGAAGATCGACGCCGTCGGCCCGTACTCCACGAGGCGGCCGAGATACATGAACGCGGTGTAGTCGCTCACGCGCGCCGCCTGGTGCATGTTGTGCGTGACGATCAGGATCGTGTAGCCGCGCCCCGAACTTCCGCCCTCCGAATCCCGCCCGCTCATCTCGTGGATCAACTCCTCGATCTTCATCGTGGCGATCGGATCCAGGGCGCTGCAGGGCTCATCCATGAGCAGCACTTCCGGCTCCGCGGCGATGGCTCTCGCGATGCAGAGCCGCTGCTGCTGCCCGCCGGAGAGCCCGATCGCCGAGTCGTTCAGTCGGTCCTTGACCTCGTCCCAGAGCGCCGCGGACCGGAGCGCCTTCTCGCACGCATCCCCCAGGTCGCCCTTCGAGATGCGCCCGCCCCCGATGCGGAGCGGGTAGACCACGTTCTCGAAGATCGACATCGGGAACGGGTTCGGCTTCTGGAACACCATGCCGATCTTGCGGCGCAGGCCGATGACATCGACCGCCCGGTCGTAGAGATTCCGCCCGTGCAGGGTCATCTCGCCGTCGGTCCGGACGCCGTCCACCAGGTCGTTCATGCGGTTGAACGACCGCAGGAGCGTGCTCTTGCCGCACCCGGATGGGCCGATGAGCGCCGTCACGCGGTGCTCCGGGATGCTCATGGTGATCCCGTGCAGGGCCTTGGTCTGGCCATACCACAACTGGAAGTCGCGCGTGCCGAGGAGGCACTTCTCGCGGGCCACTTCCGCGTGCGTGTGCCCCTGCGTCTTCTCGCCGCGACGGATGGCCTCGAGGACGCTGAGCGGGCGCGTGCCGTTGGCCTCGGCACGGGCCTCCGTGGGAACCTGGCCGGCGGGCGATGCTTCGGCTTCGGTCGTGGGGCTTGTGGCGGGTATCTGGCTCATGCTCGGGCGCGGCAGAACATCCGGGATCGCCCGCGTGACAACCCGCGGCGTACCCGCTCCCGCGGCCGGGTCGGCCGGGAGCACGGACACAGAGCGAGGATATCGAGCCTCCGGCGTCTTGTGCACGCGTGCGCTCATCTTTTCCCCCGCATGGCTCGTTCGCTGGTGAAGCGGATCAGCGCGTTGAGCACGAGGAGCAACGCGATGAGCACGAGAATCCCGGCCCACCCGACTTGTTTCTGGCCGTGGTATGGGCCGGTCACGTAGTTGTACACCTGCACGGTGAGCGATGGGAACGGCTGCGACGGATCCCACGTGAGCTCGCGATTTCCCATCGCCGTGAACAGGAGCGGCGCCGTCTCGCCGGCGACGCGCGC
>DASZWV010000313.1:0-4254 GCA_035546115.1 Phycisphaerales bacterium | reverse complement strand
TTGAGGTAGTTCACCCCGCTCAGGCCGGGAACGGGCGTGCCGGCCTGCGCGACGAGCTGCATCGAGCCGGAGCTCGGCTTGTAGTAGAGCACGCCAGACTGGTTGGAGTTGGCGCCGGTGAAGCCCGCGGGAACCGTCGTGGTGGCGAGCGTCTCCGGGAAGAGCACGTCGCCGCCTGAGTTGATGCGGAGGTTGTTGTTGATCGGGGCCGCGCCGAACGCGGCGTTCGTGCCCGCGCCGCCATCGGCGGCGCCGGGGGCGGCGTCGCCGCGGCGCATGATCTTGGTGTTGCCCGAGGAGGAGAACTGCCAGATGCCGGAGTTGTTCTGCTGTGCGCCGCTGGTGACTGTGTCGCCGCCGGCGGTGGTCGACGCGAAGACGAACTGGCCGGCGTTGTTGATGGACATGCTGTTCACGACCTGCGAAGCGGTCATGTTCAGGGTCGCGCCCGCGGTGCCCGAGAGCGAGTCGGCGTGCATGCCCGAGGAGGCAAAGCCGGTGTTCGGGCCCGTCAGGAACGAGGCACCGGTGTTCGGGCCCGTGCCGGCCGTGGAGTCGATGTACGGCGCGATGACGCTGTTGAACAGCAGCTTCCCGTTGGGGGAGATCGAGACGCCGGCGCCCAGGCCGGGGCCGTTGCTCGAGCCGTTGAGCACGCTCCCGGTCGGGAGACCGGTGATGGGCACGCTCGTGCCGCCCAGCAGGGGCGAGTTGAGGGCGGGGCCGGTGACGTTCGAGGATGTGGAGCCGTCGCGGGCGACCATGGTGATCGCGCTGTTGGCCCAGCCGCTGGCCGCGCTTGCGCAGAACAGGCCGCGGTTGTTGCTCTGGCCGGTCGGGCCGAAGTTGCTGGTGCCGCCCATGACGAAGACGGTGCTCAGCGTGTCGGGATCGGTGAAGGTGTACTGCGCGGCGGTTCCGATGAAGTAGATGTTGCCCGCCGCGTCGATCACGGGCGTGCCGTTGTTGGGGCTGAAGCCCGGGTTGGCGTTGGAGGGCTCGTTCCAGACGACGCGCCCGTTGGTGTTGTTGGCGGCGTTGGCGTTGGCGATCGCGGCGAGGGTCGCCGCGGGCAGACCGGGCACGGCGGACTCGACGCCGGTGTCGAGATCGCGCCGGGTCTGGATGACGGTGCCGCTGACATCGGCCAGCGCGCTGGAGACAACAAGGAGCGAGGCCGCGGCACCGGCCGAGGCGACGACACACGCGCAACGTGAACGGGAACGAAGCATCATCTCTCTCCTGCACGGCGGACCGCAGGGCCCGCGGGTTCGGGGGCACGCGACCAAGGGGTGCCCGGTGTGGAAAACCTACTCGATGCTGATCTCAAGGGCCACAATTCGCTCTGAGATCAGTCAAATCGCTCTAAGAATCCGATCACTCCGCAAGAACGCGGAGGAGCGGGAGGTAAGTATCAGCGGTTGATGTCGCGGCCCTGGATTCCGTGGCGGGTGGCCCAGAAGAAGGCGGGAAAGGGGCCGCCGGGGCCTGACGGGGAGTTGGGAACTCCGTTTTGCAGACCGTCATTGGCCAGTTGCCAACGGTCGAGGGTGGAAATGTCCCAGTTTCCGGCGGGCTTGTAAACATCCTGTGTGTCGGGAGCCGCCGCGAGTTCGTAGAGCTTGGCCATATGAATCTGCCCGCAGCTCCCGTCGGAGAGTGCGTAACGAGCGTCGGCGTCCGGGTTGTTCCAGTTCGGGAAGCCGCTGGCTCTGCGCTGGTTCGGATTCGCGGCGGTGCCGGCCGCGTGGGAGTTCTTCGTGAAATCGAATCGCTCCCACACAATGACCTTGGCACTCGGGGCCACGACGTCGTCGATCCGATTGGGGCGCGAGTAGCGGCCTCGATCACCGCTCTGGATCCCCGGGAACATGTCCGTCGAGTACAGCGAGGGCGAGAGCCAGAGTGTCGGCGAGAACCAGTAGGAACCGTCGTAGATGACCGTGTCGTAGTCGTTGCCCGCGCCGACGTACGGGCCGCCCTGACTGTTGATGTCCTGGTTGAACTGCCGGTTGCGGGCAACGACGGCAGCGTCCATCGGCGCGGCTTGAGCGGCGGACTGGAAACCGCCGTCGTGGTACTTGGTCAGCAGACTGCCTGCGCGAGGACCGAGCATCTCGGTGAGATGATTCGGGTCTTCGAACTTGAAGAAGCCGGGAGTCGTGTTTTCGGTGCCCGGGACGACGACCCAGTACCAATACCATCCGGGGACGACGGCATCGCTCGGGCCTGCGTAGAACGGATTGACGTTCCTGCCTTGGTAGTCGCCGGCGTACGTGGCGTTCATCATTGCCATCGAGCGCATGTTGACCAGGCTCTTGGCCATTTGTCCCGCGAGTCGCGCTTTTCCGATCGCCGGCAACAGAATGCCGACCAGCAGCGCGATGATCGCGATGACGACAAGGAGCTCAATGAGCGTGAAGGCTCGGCGCACCGATGTTCGCCGCGCCTGGATTGCCGTCGCCATGGTCGCTCTCCGCCGGGAATACCACCGGCTTTGATGATTGACTATACCCCGGATTTCGGCTCTGAGATCCATGAAATCTGCTCTCAGGTCAATATACGTATTTACCCTTATATCTCCGCCGATTGAGAGCAGATAAATCGCTCTCAGACCATTTTTCGGGTATGCTCGATTTGCTCATATCTGGTAGACTGATTGGAGTCCTTTCATACGGATGCCCGCTCCGGTGGATCTCCCTTATGCCCGTACGGCCCGACCTTGAACCAGCTCGTTCCCCCGTGCATGTCCCGGCGGCTTCGCTGGACGACATCGGACAGCGTCCGCTCACGCAGGAAGAGCGCACGCTCGCCGATGAGGTTGCGCAGCGGCTGAGGCTGGAGCTTCGAGGACTGGTGGAACTGCTGGATGAAGACGATCGCGGGGCCAGCGCCATGGCGCGGGCTCTGGAGATCGACCGGAACACGTGCCAGCGGATCGTCGCGGCGACGGGGCGCGGCGAGGCGGATGCCTCGATGCTCGTGCAACTTCCCGGAATCGTCGGTCTGCGGCAGTTCATGGATGCGATGGGCAGGCGTTTTCCCGGAGGCGAGGCCGCGGCGGCGATCGCGGGGGTCGGTGCGGCGGTGGATCGGTTCGAGAAGGTGATCGACGAACTGGCGGGGAGCCAGCGAAAGCTGCGTGAGCGCCTGGACATGGATCGCGTGGGCGGGGTCGGGAGCGCGCTGGGGATTGAGACGCTGGGGGCGGTGGGGCCGTCGGACAATCTGACCGTGCGTCGCTCGCTGTTCCGCGCATCGGTGGATGTCGTCGGGCGGTGGTCGGAGACGCGGATCTCGATCCGGGTGATCCGGCCGGTGCCGGGGGACCCGATGCACACGGAGAACATCCGGATGACGGGGCACGTGGGGCACATGGCCCGCGCCGTCTCGGTGCCGCTGGAGGTGTACAGCGGGGTGCCGGAGCAACTGGTCGAGAGCGAGGGGAAGAACGGGGAGAAGATCGCGTTTCAGACGCTCGACGCGCGTCAGAGTGTGGGCGACACGCCCGGGTTTCTGATGCGTCAGTTCTGTTCGCACCCGCTCCCGAGGGTGACCTCGCGCGCGGCGGGGTCGAAGGTGGTGCACGCGATCGACGAGATGGGGACGCCGGGGCAGGCCTCGGACATCTTCGTGGCGGACCGGCGCGCCGGTCGCGACAAGCACCCGGCGACGCAGCACCCGGCGATCGGCGAGGTGTCGACGATCATGAACTATCCGTCGCGCCGGTTCGTGATGGATGTGTACCTGCATCGCGACATCGCGCGCCGGTGCATCCCGTCGCTGGAGGTGCACCTGACGGCGCTCCCGAGCGGGTCGATGGTGCTGAGCCGGTGGAGCACGAAGATCCCCGGCGGGCCGCGCCTGGAACTGCTCGGCGCGCCGACGGGCAACGCGGAGCACGTGGCGAGCGACGCGTACCCGCGACATCCGGAACTGGTGCGTGCGCTGTTCGAGAGCGTGGGGTGGGATCCGGTGGAGTTTGTCGGGTATCGGTGCGACGTGGCGTACCCGATCTGGCGGGCGGCGTACTGCATGCTGTTTGATTTCACGGGGAGCGAGCTGCCCAGACCGATCGGGGTTGAGCCGGGGTGAGATCGCGGCCCGGGTTCGTGGCCCGCGAGCGGCGTGCCGGGCGGTGCGGAGATATGCTTGGCTCCAAGCGATCGCTCGATCGTGACGAACTATCCATACAGGAGCGAGTTCCAATGCGCACCAAGATGACTCTCGCGGCGACGTGCCTGGCGTGTTTCT